>JAIRQB010000182.1 GCA_031256695.1 Elusimicrobiota bacterium
AAAGAAATTGCTGAAAAATTGAAAATTCCTTTTACTCTTATAGATTGCAGAAAAGAGTATAAAGAAACTGTTTTGTCCTATTTTAGAAATGAATATAGAGATGGAAAGACGCCAAACCCCTGCATTTATTGCAATGCTTATATAAAGTTCGGCGTTTTGCCTTCTGTCGCAAAAAAAGCGGGCATAGATTTTGAGAAATTTGCCACAGGGCATTATGGGCGCATTTCTTTTGACGAAAAAAGCGGACTATATCAGTTGAAACGCGCAAAAGACCTCAAAAAAGACCAAACCTATTTTTTATACCGTTTAGACCAAAAAATTCTCTCGCAAACTCTTTTTCCGCTTGCCTCTTTTACAAAAGAACAGACCCGCAAAATAGCCAAAGAAATCGGATTAAAAGTTGCAGATAAACCCGACAGCCAAGATTTTTATTGCGGAAATTATAACGGCATTTTGAATTTTAAAGTTCAAACAGGCGATATAGTTGATAAAGACGGAAAGGTTTTAGGCAAACACGGCGGATTTTGGAATTACACTATAGGGCAGAGAAGAGGTTTGGGCATATCCTCAAAAGAGCCTCTTTACGTGACAAAACTCTTGCCTAAACAAAATATAGTAGAAGTAGGCGGCAGAGATGATTTATTTTCAGATTCTTTTATAGGGAATAAAGTTTCTTGGTGTTCTATAGAGCCGCCTGAAAAGCCTATTTTTTGTTCTGTAAAAATTAGACAACAGCATAAAGAGGCTGAGGCTGAAATAGCCTATAATAAAGCAGATGATACCGTCAGAGTGAAGTTTAAAGAGCCGCAAAGCGCTATAACGCCTGGACAGAGCGCTGTGTTTTATCAAGACGATATAGTGTTAGGTGGAGCAATAATTAACTTATAAAGTTAAGAGTTAGAGCAGTTTTTACTCAAAAAAAGCGGCGGGCATTTTTTGTATAATCCGTCGCAGTTTTTAAGATATTTGAGTTTAAGGATGCGCAGGACCCCCCAGTTGTCGCATAGCGCGGCAACTGGCCCCAGGGCGGCATTGCTACCCCGCAATGCCGCCCATTTTATTTGCCTAAAGATATCTCAAAATAAAAAAACGCTACACCGCAAATGCGGTTTAGCGTCTTTTGTCAATCGGGGCGACTGGACTTGAACCAGCGGCCTCTCCCACCCCAAGGGAGTGCGCTAGCCAACTGCGCTACGCCCCGCTCCTATATAATGCTTTGTCAAATGCCGTCAAGCCCTGCTTCTTTTTAGCAATTTTAAAATTTGCTGTAAATCATTATAAATCTCTTTTAACAATTTCTGCCCGTCAATTTGAGCCACGCCTTGAGCGCTTTTAGAAATTGCAAAATGCTTCTTTACGCCTTCTATTGAATACCTTTTATTATAGAGCAAATCTTTAATCTCATCTATCAAATACAAATCCTCTTTCCTATACAATCTCTGCTTTGAGTTCTTTCTGATAGGGCAAAGGAGATTAAAATTCTCTTCCCAATATCTCAAGGTATGGGGCGCAATGCCCGAATACTTTGAAACTTCGCCTATAGTTAGATATTTTTTATCAGGGATTTCTGAAATATCAAGCATTTTCTTTATCCGCTCTCAATTTTTTATCTTTGTTAAAGAAGTATTTTGAAACCTTAAACCGAACCTTTTTCATAGGCGGAATCAAGATGCTCTCGCCAGTTTTTGGATTTCTGCCTTTTTTTAATTTTGCCGCAAAGACATTAAAACTGCCGAAATTTGTAATTACAACTTTTTCATCATTTCTCAAAGCGCCCGCCATTGTCTCAAAAATTTTATCAACTATCTCTTGAGCCTCTTTCTTTGAAGTTGTTATATTTTCTATTGACAGCGCTATATCGCGTTTATTCATTTCTTGCCTCTATTCCTAAAGATATTAAAACGATTCTCATTCCCGTCTATCAATCTTTTTATATTGCTTTTATGCTTGTAAATTATAAAGAGCGCTATAAACGCCGCAAAAATTATAGGCTCTTTTGAATATCCGAAAAAATAAGCCGCTATAGGCAGAGATGAAGCAGAACACATTGAGCCTAAAGACACATAGCCCAAAGATAAAAACACTAATATAAAAACGCCGAAAGCGCATAATGTAGGCTCAGGCATAAGCGCTAAAAAGATTCCAAAACCCGTAGCGACGCCTTTTCCGCCTTTAAAATTTAAAAACACTGTATAAATATGCCCAAACATTGCGGCAAGAGCAACTATTGCTGCAAAAATAAAACCGTTGTCTGCAAAAGAAGCAAAATAGACGGGTATAAAACCCTTGGCGGCGTCAAATAAGAAAACGGCAATGCCTGCGCCTTTTCCGGCGGCTCTAAAAACATTTGTTGTCCCCGGATTGCCGGAGCCTACAGTTCTAATATCAACTCCTGCAAAAATTTTCGTAAAAATATAAGCAAATGGTATCGCTCCGCAGAGATAAGAAAAGACTAAATAGGCTATTTTCAATGCCATTTTATTTGCCCTCCATTTAAATTTAAACGCCACAAAAATCTGAACTGTCAAAGCAATTTTGCCTTGCGCAACTTCTGCCAAGTGCGCCGCCAATGCCATTTTGCAGGCTCTCTTTTTGCCTTCGGCGCAAATTATATAGCATATTTTTCACTTTTTTAGTTATGCCTATTCCCCATACCTTATATAAGCATTTGTCACAATGGCTGACATTTTATATACTGCCTTCGCTTTGGACAATGGCGTTCAATGGTTTGAGCGCCATTGTTTTTTTTATTTTTATAGGAAAAGGAGGCAAAAATGGCAAAAATAGATTTAAACAGCGATATAGGAGAGAGTTTCGGCGCTTATACTATGGGCTTGGACGCTGAAATTTTGAAAATAGTTGATTCTGCCAATATAGCCTGCGGTTTCCACGCGGGAGATCCAATTGTAATGCAGAAAACTGTAAAAGAAGCGCTAAAAAACAATGTCAAAGTAGGCGCTCACCCGGGTTTCCCCGACTTAGTTGGTTTTGGACGCAGGAATATGGCGGCAAGCGCAGAGGAAATTTACGCTATGACTTTGTATCAAATAGGCGCATTGGACGCTTTTGTCCGCGCTCAAGGAGCAAAATTAAATCACGTAAAACCGCACGGCGCGCTTTACAATATAGCGGCATCAGATGAAAAACTTGCATCGGCAATTTGCCGCGCCGTCTATGACTTAAATCCAACTCTCATTTTATACGCTTTATCGGGCAGTAAAATGATAGCAGAGGCTGAAAAGTTAGGGCTAAAAACTGCAAGCGAAGTTTTTGCAGACAGGACTTATCAAAAAGACGGTTCTCTTACGCCCCGCAGAATGCCCGGCGCTATGATTGTTGATGAGGAAGAATCTATAAAGCAAGTTTTGCAGATGATTAAAGAAGGAACTGTTAAAACTTTGCAAGGCGATATTGTCCCTATTAAAGTTGACACTATTTGCGTCCACGGGGATGGAATTAAGGCTGTAGAATTTGCCAAAAGAATTAAGGAAAACTTATAAAAATTGAGAAGCGAGAATTGAGAATTGAGAATTAAAGGCAAAAGTCCCCGGGTGTCATTTGCGGGCGCAAAAGCACAGCGTTGCCGCAATAAGAGGCGATAATTGCAAGTGAGCGCTAAATCCCTGGTGTCATTGCGGCGGAAGCCGCAATCCATTTTGCCGTTGTCGTTGTTGTTGAAAAAGAAAAAGAAAACGGCGAAAAGCGGTGAACGCCTTATAACAAAAATGGATTGCGGCGCGCTATGTGTTTGCGCACGCCGCAATGACACCGGAACACACTATCGGATTGCGCCGACAAATAACACTTGAGTTTTGCCGATACCGAAGCCTCAAAAATTTCAGCCCGCAAAACCAAGCAAAACGGCGACGAATGGGCTGCAGAAATTTTTGAAGGGACAGCGCAAGGACATACCGTCAAAAGGAGAAACAATGGACAACAAATTTAGAACAGTAGGAATGGGAGCCGCTTTTTTAATGGCTTTATCAGCAGTAGGACCCGGCTTTTTAACGCAAACAGCAGTGTTTACAGAAAAGCACTTGGCAAGTTTCGGTTTTGTAATACTTGTGGTGATTTTAATTGACATCATCGGTCAGTTAAATATCTGGCGCATTATGGGAGTTAGCGGTATGCGCGGTCAAGATATAGCCAATAAAGTTTTTCCCGGCGCCGGTTATTTGACGGCTTTTTTAATCGCTTTAGGCGGTCTTGCTTTTAATATCGGCAATGTCGGCGGAGCGTCTTTGGGACTTAAAGTTCTTTTCGGCTTCGGCGACACTTTTTCAATTATTCTCGCCGGGCTTATTGGAGCGGCGCTTTTTCTCGCCAAAGATATGTTAAAGGCTATGGACGCTTTTGTAAAAGTTTTAGGCGCTTTGATAATTGTCTTAATGCTCTATATGGCTATAAGAACTTCGCCGCCCGTAGGAGAAGTGATGATAAAGTCAATTTTCCCCGACAATATAAATCTTTTAGGGCTTCCTATTTTAACTTTGGTAGGCGGCACTATAGGCGGATATATAGTTTTTTCAGGCGGGCATAGAATCATAGATGCGGGCATTACGGGCAAAGAAAATATCCAAAATATAGACAAAAGCGCGGTTTCAGGAATAATTCTTGTAACTATAATTAGAGTTTTGCTTTTCTTGGCTATTTTGGGCGTCGTTTTTCACGGCGCTATTTTAGACCCAAAAGACCCCGCCTCTTCTGCATTCAAAATAGGCGCGGGAGTAGTTGGATATAAATTCTTCGGCATTGTGATGTGGGCTGCAGGCGCTACATCTATAGTTGGAGCGGCATATACTTCTGTAAGTTTTTTAAAAACTCTTTTTGTTGCCGTTAAAAAATATGAAAAAGGCTTTATCATCGGCTTCATTTTATTTTCAACTTTGGTGATGGCTTTTGTAGGACGCCCTGTAAAACTTCTTATTTTAGCGGGCAGTTTAAACGGATTGATTTTGCCGCTGTCTTTGCTTTTAATTCTGCTCGGCGCTTTTAAGAAAAGCATTGTAGGCGATTATAGGCATCCGCGTATTTTAATAGCGCTTGGTCTTATAGTTGTAGCGGCTATGGGCTATATGGGTTTAATGTCTTTATCTGGGCTCGCGGCTTTATTTAGATGAGATTTTTAAATGCAGGCGACTGCGCTATCACAGTTGAGTTTGGAAATGAAATTTCAGAAGAGATGAATTTATATGTCAAAACTTTTACGGATAGATTTGACAGGGCAAATCTCAACGGAGTTTTAGATTTAATTCCGACTTACAGGTCTGTTTTAATCTCATTTAATCCTTTGAAAATTTCAAGAGAAGAGATTAAGACTTTCGCTGAAAATGTGATGAGCGGTTTTTCGCCTACGGCGCACGAGGAGCAAAAAGAAATTGTAGAAATTCCCGTTTTATACGGCGGCGGAATGGGACCGGATTTGGATTTTATTTCAGATTGGACCAAACTGTCGCCTCAAGAAATAATTGAAAAACATTCAAGCGTCAACTATCTAATCTATATGATAGGTTTTACGCCCGGTTTTCCATATTTAGGCGGTATGCCTAAAGAGTTGAGCGCCCCAAGGCTAAATTCTCCAAGGAAAGCGATACCTGCAGGCTCTGTCGGCATAGCGGGGGCGCAGACGGGCATATATCCCGTAGAAAGTCCCGGAGGCTGGCGCATAATAGGACGGACTCCTCTTAAAATTTTTGATTATGAAAGAGAAAATCCATTTCTTTTAAAAGCGGGACAATATCTGAAGTTTTATCCAATTACAGAAGAAGAGTTTTATGAAAAATACCTTTGACAAAATTTAAGAGTTATAAGATGAACGACATAAATTTAACAGATAAAGAAGCATTGCGTTATAGCAGGCATTTAATTCTGCCTGAAATAAATATAGAGGGGCAAAAAAAGTTAAAAAAAGCGCGCGTTTTAATAATCGGCGCAGGCGGTCTCGGCTCCCCTTTGTCTTTATACCTTGCGTCTTCAGGCATCGGCAAAATAGGAATAGTTGATTTTGACAATGTAGACATCTCAAATTTGCAACGCCAAATAATACATAACAACAGCGATATAGGCTTTTCAAAAGCGCTTTCAGCCAAAAATAAAATGGAGAATTTAAATCCTTTTATAGAAGTTGAGGCTTTTAATCTGCATTTGAGCGCTTCAAATATTTTAGGCATTGCCAAAAATTACGATATTATCGCAGACGGGACGGACAATTTTCCCGCAAGATACCTTATAAATGATGCGGCTGTTCTGCTCGGCATTCCTTGCATCTACGGCTCAATTTTTCAATTTGAAGGGCAAGTCAGCGTTTTTTATGCAAAAGAGGGACCCTGTTATAGATGTTTGTCGCCGTCTCCTCCGCCGCCTGAGAGCGCAACATCTTGCGCCGAAAGCGGCGTTTTTGCCCCATTGCCCGGCATAATAGGAACTTTGCAGGCAAATGAAATTATCAAATTGATTTTAGGAATAGGAAGTCCATTGCTGGGACGTCTCTTGATTTTTGACGCTTTAAATGCCGCTTTTAAAGAATTTAAAATTGAAAAAGATAAAAATTGCCCCATTTGCGGAGCAAATCCTTCTATAAAACAACTCATAGACTATGAAGATTTCTGCGGATATAAACAAAACAAGACAAAAATCGCTGAAATTTCCCCTGAAGAATTGGAAGCAAAAATCAAAAATAGCGCAAAATTGCAGATAATTGACATAAGAGAACCTTCTGAAAGAGCGTTTTTTATTTTTCCGCAAAGTAAAAATATCCCATTAAGTCAAATTTCACGAAGGATGGGCGAGTTAAATTCAGATTTTGAGATTGTTTTAGCCTGCCAAGCGGGATATAAAAGCGTTTTTGCCGCCCGCATTTTAGAGGAAAACGGCTTCCAAGGAAAAGTTTTCAATTTAACGGGCGGTATAAACAAATATATAGAAAGCATTCAAAAAGCATAGCAAGACTTCCAATATAGCAAGCAACAAAACTAAACAGCGCGATAATACTATTGCGCAGCAAGACTTATCTTGATTTTCGCTGTTTTATACGGGAATATTCTTTCAATTTTATGCCGATATTTTCTATCCTTCAAAATTTGCTTTTCCATTGTCTTTCCTAAATATCAATCTGCAAAAACGCATCTTAATCCAAAAACTTTTAAAGGCTATTTTTTGTAAAATTCCAACGCAGAAATCAGCCGACGCATTTATTGCGGCGGCAAAATAAAAAAGGAGAAATGTATGAAAAAAACAATTGCATCTTTGCTGTGTTTTGTCTTTGTTTTTGCGGTTTTCACAAGTTGTGGACCGAAAGCCTCAAAAGGCGGGAAACTTGTAATCTATTCGCCTAATACTGAAGATTTAGTAAATAAAGTAATAGGCGCTTTTGAGAAAGAGACGGGGATTAAAGTAGAAATTATTTCTACGGGAACGGGCGAGATATTCAAAAGAGTTGAATCTGAAAAGAACAATCCATATGCCGACGTTTTATGGGGCGGCTCTTGGGCTGTCTATGCCAATAATTTAGATTTGCTTGAAGAATATGTATCCCCCGGCGATAAAGAACTCCCTGCCAACTATCAAAATGTCACCAAGAAAATCACAGCCTATTGCCTTGACGGCAGCGTCTTGCTCGTCAATAAAAATTTAATAGGCGATATTAAAGTTGAAGGATACCGCGATTTATTAAATCCTAAACTCAAAGGAAAAATTGCTATGGGAGACCCTTCTAATTCCTCCTCTGCTTTCGCCCATTTGACAAATATGCTCCTTGCTATAGGTGGCGGCTATACTGAGGCGGCGGGGTGGAATTATGTAAAAGCCTTGCTCGCTAATCTCAATGGTAAAATTTTAAATTCTTCCTCTGCCGTTCATAAAGGAGTAGCGGGCGGAGAATATGCAGTAGGCATTACATATGAAGACCCCTCTGCGGCTTATATCAGAGACGGCGCTCCCGTAGAAATAGTCTATATGAAAGAAGGCGTCGTTTTCTTATTCCCGGGCGCAGCAATAGTTAAAGGCGCAAAGAATAAAGAAAATGCGCAGAAATTTATAGATTTCATAATAAGCAAAACGGCTCAAGACATTATTGGAACTGAACTCACTGTCCGCCCTGTCCGTTCAGATTCTAAATTAGGCAGTTATTTAAAGCCTTTCAACGATATAAAGACTTTAAAAGAAGACAGCAATTATGTCCAGCAGCATAAAAATGAAATTGTAGAGCAGTATAAGAAGATATTTGCATCAACGGGCA
>JAIRQB010000242.1 GCA_031256695.1 Elusimicrobiota bacterium
CAAGAAATGTTAGGCGGTATGGGCATAAATGCAATAGACAGTTTGAGAGGCAACCGCTTAATGCTGCGCGGCATAGACTTAAATGAAAAAGAACTCTCCATTTTGGGAATTAAATATGCTGGGGAGTGATTGTAAAAAAGCAAAAGAAAACGTTTTTTTATTGCCGCAAAACAATAAAAGAGCGTTAAAAAATATATTTATAGGAGTTGCAAATGAAAGCATTCAATAAAGTATCTGACTTTACTAATCTCTATTCTTTATCCAAGACTTTGAGGTTTGAAGCAAAGCCTATAGGAAAGACTTTGGAAAATTTAAAAAAGAGCGGCATTTTGGAACAAGATTTAAAGAGAGCGGAAAAATACTTGCAACTAAAGAAAATTATTGACGAATATCACAAAGATTTTATTGAACAAGCGTTAAGCGGCCGCAAATTAGACGGATATTATTTGGAAAGTTATAAGGATTTATATTTTAAAAGGAATAAAGACGATAAAGAGAAAGAAGATTTTAAAGCGGTTTCAGAAAATTTAAGGAAAAACATTTTTATTTTTTTTAGAGACGATAGGCACGGCAAAGAAAGTAAAGAGAAACTAAAAAAGATGCTGAAAGCGGATTTGATAAAAGAACTTTTGCCCGAATTTATAAAACAGAACTCAAAGAGATTGCTGAGTTTATTTGATAAGGACCCGGACAGCGGGATTAAATCTGAAGACGATTTAAATGAAACTTTGAAATGTTTTGAAAAGTTCACAGTATATTTTACGGGTTTTAATGAAAACAGAGAAAATCTCTATTCCAGCGAAGAAGAATCAACCGCCATCGCATATAGGTCAATAGACGAGAATCTGCCTATATTTTTAAACAATAACGAAGCGTTTGAAAAAATTGTCAATGTTTTGACAAAAGACATTGAGACTTTGTCGTCCGATTTTAACATTGACGATATTTCTAAATTCTTTTCTGTCAACTTCTATTCAAACTTTTTAACGCAAAAAAATATAGACCTATACAATGCCGCAATAGGCGGCAAAACATTGGAAAATGGAAATAAAATACAGGGTTTAAACGAATATATAAATCTCTACAATCAGCAACAGAAAGAGAAAGGTAAAAAATTGCCGTTTTTAAAACCTCTAAAAAAACAAATTTTAAGCGATAGAAAAAACGCGTCGTTTTTACCTAAACAATTTAAAGACGATAGAGAATTATTGAACGCTATAGAGGATTTTTATGCAGAATACGGCAAAAAACAAAAAGAAATTAAAGACTTATTGCAAAAATTGTCTGATTTTGATTTGTCTAAAATATATCTCAAAAACGATGCCGAATTAAAGAACATTTTAAGCAAGACTTACGGCTCTTATCAGATTTTAGATATAGCGATAGGCGAAAAATTTGAGAAAGACAAGCCTATCGGAAAGAAAAAACTTGAAATCTATGAGAAAGAAAAAGAGAGATTTATTAAGTCTTTTGGAAGTTTTTCTATACAAGAAATAAACGGTTATTTAAGCGGTTCGGATAACGCTATAGCGGTTGAAAATTATTTTAAACAATGCGGAAAAACGGAATCTGGCGGCGATTTTTTTGAAGAAATTGAGAAAACGCGCGGCGATATAAAGATTCTTTTAGAGAATAGAGAGA
The DNA here is from genome assembly GCA_031256695.1 of Elusimicrobiota bacterium. GTDB lineage: Bacteria > Elusimicrobiota > Endomicrobiia > Endomicrobiales > Endomicrobiaceae > JAIRQB01. Next base: position 1,642 of record JAIRQB010000242.1, read on the forward strand.
TTAAGTCTTTAATACAGGATAAAGATAGTATTGAGAAAATAAAGTCGTTTTTAGACAATTTGAAAAAATTGCAATGGCTGATAAAACCTCTTTTAGGCGCAGAAAATGAAAGCGATAGAGATATTGAGTTTTATAATAGAGTTATTCCTATAGACAATTTTTTCAATGAAAATTTAACGCCGCTGTATAACAGAGTTAGAAATTATTTGACAAGGAATCCTTATTCGGACGTGAAAGTAAAATTAAACTTTGAAAATCCGACCCTTTTGGACGGATGGGATAAAAATAAAGAGACAGACAATACGAGCGTTTTATTGCGTAAGGACGGATTGTATTATCTTGCCATTATGAGCAGAGGGCATAATAAGATTTTTGAATCGGACAGCGTTTATATCGCCGGCGATATATCTATTCCTTCTTATGAAAAGATGGATTATAAATTGCTGCCGGGTCCAAACAAAATGTTGCCGAAAGTATTTTTTTCTAAAAAAGGCGATAAAAAATATAGTCCGAGCGCGGAATTATTGAACAAATATGAAGATGGGCTTCATAAAAAGGGAGATAAGTTTGACATTAAGTTTATGAGAGAGTTGATTGATTTCTTTAAAGATTCAATTAAAAAGAACGAGGAGTGGGATTGTTTTGATTTTCATTTTTCAGATACGGGAAGTTACGAGGACATAAGCGGATTTTATAGGGAAGTTGAGGCGCAAGGTTATAAAATAAGTTTTAGAAAAATACCGCAAGATTATATAGACAAGGCTGTTGAGGAAGGCAAAATATATCTGTTCCAAATTTATAATAAAGACTTTTCGCAATACAGCAAAGGACATCCTAATTTGCATACTATTTATTGGAGAGCGCTTTTTGACGAGGAAAATATAAAAAATCCTATTTTTAAACTAAATGGGGAAGCGGAAATTTTTTATAGAGAAAAAACAAAAGATTTAAAAGAAGTAATACACAAAGCGGGGGAATTTATAAACAATAAAAATAAGAACGGCGGCAAAGAGAAAAGCAAATTTCCCTATGACATCAGAAAAGACAAAAGATATAGCGAGGATAAAATTTTATTCCATACTCCTATTACTTTGAATTTTAAAGGCGAAGGGATATCAAACCTCAATGAATCCGTCAATGCCTATATAAAAAACGAAAAAATCAAGCATATAATAGGAATAGACAGAGGCGAGAGACATTTATTGTATTTAAGTCTTATAGATTTGAAAGGCAATATCGTAGAGCAATTCAGCCTCAATAAAATAGTTAATGAGTATGAAGGCAAGGAGTATAGCGTTGATTATTGCGATTTGCTTGTTAAGAAAGAAGGCGAGAGAAATGAAGCGCGCAAGAATTGGCAGGCAATATCTAATATCAAAGAAATTAAAGAGGGATATTTGAGTCAAGCGGTTCATAAGATATCCAAAATGATTGTTGAAAAAGAAGCGATAGTTATTATGGAAGATTTGAATATGTCTTTTATGAGAGAGAGGCAAAAGGTTGAAAGGCAGGTCTACCAAAAATTTGAAAAAATGCTTATAGACAAATTAAATTTTTTAGTT
>JAIRQB010000074.1 GCA_031256695.1 Elusimicrobiota bacterium
CTCAAAAAATACTTGATTTAAATTTGCCTTTTGACATTGTTTGGCTTATAAAAGAGGGAGTAGGCAAAGATTGTTTTCCAAAACAAATAAGGTTTACGGATTTTAATTCCAATAAGGCAGTTTATGAATTATCTACTGCAAAAGTCATAGTGTCAAATATAAGAATTGGACGGCAGGCAAGAGCAGGCTGGAATAAAAAGCCTAAACAAAAATATATACAACTTTGGCACGGCTCTCTTGGAATAAAAAGGGTGGAAACAGCGAGCAAGGTTTTTGAAAAAGATTCTAAAGTATTTGCTTCCATTTATTCATTTATACAATACGATAGCGCTCGGACGGATTACGCCATATCCAACAGCGCTTTTGAAAGCGCTGTTTTTCGCTCCGATTTACTCTATAAATGCCACATATTTGAATATGGACATCCCAGAAATGATGTATTCTTCTACCCGCCTGAAAAACAAAAACAGATAAAAGAGAAAGTCTATCAGAAATTAAATTTAGCAAGAGATGCTAAAATATTGCTTTATGCCCCTACGCATAGGGATTATGGCGGATATAATTACGGCTATTTTGACGCCAAAAAAATACAAAAAGCGGCTGAAAAAAAGTTTGGCGGGAAATTTATAGTTTTAATAAGGCTGCATCATAATTTGAAACACCGCTCAAACAATTTTTTTGATTTTAGCGATTTTGTAATAGATGCGTCTAATTACGACGATATGCAGGAACTTCTCTTATCTGCCGACATTGCTATTACGGATTATTCGTCTTGTATCTTTGACTTTATGCTATGCAAAAAGCCTGCTTTTATCATCGCCAACGATATTGAGCGGTATAATAATGTCCGCGGTTTTTATTATGGGTTTGAATACACGCCTTTTCTTATCGCTAAAAACAATGATGAACTCGTCGCAAATATAAAGAATTTTGACAGCGTAAAATACCAAAAAGGCGTTGATGAATTTTTGAAAAGCAAAGGCTGTTTTGAGGATGGGAAAGCGAGCGAAAGAGTTGTGGATTTAATTAAAGACATCATTGCTAATAAAGCCTAAATGAAAAGTTAAAAGTTGAAAATTTAGGATGCGTGAGTTTAAAACTCGGCAACAAGAAAATTGACGACGGTATTGCTCGTCAAACGCTATTTTGAGGCATTAAAACAAAAGGCATTTAAGTTTTCCTTTCCTAAACTTTTAATTTTTAACTCTTAATTCTAATTTAGCGTCTCTCTTGTTTTTCAATTTATAAAAAGGACAAACAAAATGAATATCGCTGTAATTTTTGCAGGCGGCATTGGAAAAAGAATGGACTCCTCTAATCTTATTCCAAAGCAATTTGTTGAAATTGAAAACAAACCCATTTTGATACACACGCTTGAAATTTTTCAAAAACACAAAGAAATCGGCAAAATTTACATTTCTATGCTTGAGGCTTATATTGACTTCGCAAAAGAATTGGTGAAAAAATTTAATATCTCAAAAGTAAAAAGCATAGTCCCTGGCGGCGCAATGTCGCAAATGTCAATTTACAATGCTCTCATTGAGGCGCAAAAAACAAATTCGCCAAACGATACTGTTTTAATCCACGACGGAGTCCGCCCTATAGTTGACGGCAGAGTAATTACAGACAATATAAAATGGGTTTCTAAATTCGGCTGCGCTGTAACCGCTATCCCCGCTTCTGAAACTATAGTTTTGAGTAAAAACAATAAAACAATAGACGGCGTTCCTTTACGTAAACACACCTTTATAGGACAAGCGCCGCAAAGTTTTAAATTAGGCGAGATATTAAAAGCCCACGAGGAAATAAAAAAAATCAGACCTAATTATGAAGATGTAGTTGATTCCTGCACTATTTACAGGCTTTTAGGCAAAAAAATTCATCTTGTTGAAGGAAATATCGGAAATATAAAAGTCACAACGCCAAATGATTTAGAACTTTTAAAGACGATTTTTAAATTGAGAAGCAAGGAATCAATAAATGCTTGAAACTTCAAATCCAATCTTGCAAGAAGACCTCGCAAACATTTCAAAAAGATGCAATTTCTGCCATTTAGCAAATAAAACAATTTTAGTTACAGGCGCTGCCGGGCTTATCGGCTGTCAAATAGTTTTAACGCTTTTATACTTAAACAGGACATTTAACTTAAATGTCAAAATTCTCGCTTTGGCGCGCAATAGAGAAAAAATCAATCAGATTTTCGGCTCTCTTTTAGATAGAGAAAATTTTGAAATTATATTTGCAGATATTTGCAATTCTGTAAAAACAGCAGACCCAATAGACTATATAATCCATTGCGCTTCTCCTTCTCAGAGCAAATTTTTTATTGAAAATCCCGTTGAAACAATGAGGACTATTGTCTATGGGACGGACAATCTTTTGCGTCTTGCAAAAGAAAAGAAAGTCAAAAGTTTTGTTTTCTTGTCCACTATGGAAGTTTTTGGAGAACTTTGCGGCGCCGACGGCAAAAGCGCAGCGGCTCTTAAAGAAAATGAATACGGATATATAGACATTTTGAAAGCGCGCAGCAGTTATCCGGAAAGCAAAAGACTTGCCGAATCGCTGTGTTTTGCTTATTTTTCTCAATATAAACTTCCCGTAAAAATAGCGCGCCTAACTCAAACAATAGCGCCTTTTGCTTTTGCAGGCGACAATAGAATTGCCGTCTATTTCGCAAAATGTTTTTTAGAAAACAGAGACATTGAATTGCTGACGAGCGGCGCGCTGATAAGAAATACAATCTATTCAGCGGATGCAATAGCGGCTATTTTTAAAATTTTATTTGAAGGCAAAGACAGCGAGGCTTATAATACGGCAAATAAAAATGCGGCGCTTTCAATTTATGAGACGGCTCAGATGATTGCTGGAAAAATTGCAGGCGGTAAAATAAAAGTAAAAGCGGCAAAAGAAGAAAGAGAGGATATAGGCAAAGAGACGGCGCATTTTTCGCCTGAAACAAAATTGCTTTTAAATACAGATAAGTTGGAAGCGCTCGGCTGGAGCGCCGAAATAGGATTAGAGGAAATGTATAAAAGACTGATAGAGGGAATGAAATATAAGGACAAATAACTCTTAAAAGTTAATTGAGTAATTTGGCAGCGTATTGCCGACTTTACTTCTTGGTGTCGGCTACGCTGCCAAACAACTCTTGAGTAATTTGTCAACGCTATTGCGTTGCCAAATTACTCTTAAGAGTGAAGAGTTAAAAGTTAAGGAA
>JAIRQB010000040.1 GCA_031256695.1 Elusimicrobiota bacterium
ACAACAGAAAAAAGGTAACGGTTGCGGCAGAGACAATATTGTTGGGGCAGACGCCCAGACCCACCGTGTCATTGCGGCGGAAGCCGCAATCCATTTTGCCGTTTTCTTTCCTTTTTCAAAGGCAAAAGGCAAAAAGGTGACAGTCTTATAACAACAATGGCTTGCGGCTTTCGCCGCAATGACACCTGTCTGTTGTCCTTAATTTTTAACTTTTAACTCTTAACTCTTAACTTTTAACTTTTAACTTATTAAGGTTTTATGTCAAACATATTACTTATCAACCCGCCCATTTATGATTTTGCCTCCTTTGACCTGTGGTCAAAACCCCTTGGTCTTTTGTATCTATCCTCAATTCTAAAAGAGCAAAAACTCAATGTTGATTTTTTAGATTATTGCGATAGGGCGAGTTTTCTTTTGCCTCAAAGACAAGAGATAGCGGCAAATACAGGCTTTGGTTGCGGGCATTATTTAAAAACTCAGATTGAAAAGCCTCAAATTTTAAAAAACATACCGCGCAAATATAGCCGCTACGGCATTCCTAAATCTGCCGCTGAATCCTTTCTAAAATCCATTCAAAAGCCGGATTTAATAATTGTCACCTCAATTATGACTTTTTGGTATTTTGGACTTTTTGAAGCAATAGAGAGTTTGCAAGAGATTTTCCCAAATACGCCCATTGTGATTGGCGGAATATATGCCTCTCTTTGCTATGAGCATTTTGAGAGAGCAAGTAAAAATTTAAACAAAAAGAATTTAATCCTTGTAAAAGGAAATTTATCCAATCTCAATTCTGTTTTTGAAAAGTATCAAATTCTTGCAAAAATCCCTCTAAATTTTTCTGATTATCCTCTCCCTGACTATTCTTTTTATAATGTTTCACATGAAACATCATTTGGCTACTCTTCTGATTATTTACTTAGCAATGTTTCACGTGAAACATTGCAAGACGCCGCGTATCCCCAAGTAATGTATCCTCAGGCATTAGAATACGCAGTGATTAGAATGTCGCAAGGCTGTCCTTTTAAATGCTCTTATTGCGCTCAAAGTTTTTTATCTGAAAATCAAATTGCTTTTAAAAATCCGCAAAAAGTTTTTGAAGAAATTTCTTTTCTTGCAGGAATGGGAATAAAAAATATCGTTTTTTATGACGATGCTCTTTTGTATGAGAGCAAAAAATATATAAAACCTTTGCTTAAAAAAATTATAGAGGCGAATTTAAAAATAAAAATCCACACTCCAAATGGAATGCATTTAAAGTTTTTAGATTTAGAATGCGCTGTTTTGATGAAAGAGGCTGGTTTTATTTTGCCGCGTTTTAGTTTAGAAACTGCCGAGCAAAAATTACAAAAAGAGACGGGCGGCAAAACCAATAATGCTGATTTTGAAAATGCCGTCAAAATTTTAAATAAAGCGGGCTTTAATGCGGGGGATTTTATAATCTATTTAATTATGGGTATGCCGAATCAAAAAATATCAGATATTGAAAACTCAATAAAATACGTCCACGATTTAGGCGGCAAAATTTCTCTTTCAGAGTATTCTGTAATTCCTCATACAAAAGATTTTGAAAATTTAGATGAGAAAATCCGCCAAGATTTTCTAAATGAACCTCTCCTCCATAACAAATCAATTTATCCGCTGTTAAACAATAGCGCCCTGAGCGCTGACGCTGAGAAGTGGAAAGAAATTTATGAAATAAAACTCCTCGCAAAAAAACTAAACAATAAACCTAAAAAAGTTAATTGAGTAATTTGGTAGCGTAAAACGCTACCAAACAACTCTTGAGTAATTTGTCGGCGCAACAGCGCCGAAAATAACTCTTAAGTAATTTGGTAGCGCAGCCGACACCAAGAAGTAAAGTCGGCATAAAACGCTACCAAAAAACTCTTAAAAGTTATGAACACAGGAAGCAAGGCTTTCGCAGTTTTGCCGTTTTTAACTGAAGTGTTTTTATCGGAAATTACTTTATTGCTTCTGTCAAAATGAGACAGCGCTTAAGTTTTGCTTCTATACTCATAACTCATAACTTTTAACTTTTAACTTTTTAGGTTTTTTCTTTACAAGATTTTTTTATACAATCCGCGATGTTTCACGTGAAACATTTTCAACCTATTGTGTCTATTCTCAATTTCAAACACAATTTGTATTTTATAATGAGTTTTTTGAAGCGGCTGTGTTTTAAGTAAAACAAGAGACAAAAGAAGGGAGTAAGACGATGGAGTATATAAATACAAATTTAACTTTATTAAAAAAGCAAGAAAATAAATCTTATATGAAAGTTGAAGGTTTGCTTAATAAAGTCCACTGCGCTAATGCTTTATCTTTTTTACAAAGAATGCCCTGCGATAGCGTGGATTTGATAATCACTTCTCCGCCTTATTTTCAACAGCGTAAATATGGCGCCGGCGGTATCGGCAATGAAACTACAGAAGAGGAATACATAGACAATTTAATTTCTATATTTAATGAATGCCCGCGAATAATTAAACCTACGGGCGCAATTGTTTTTAATTTAGGCGATAAATACTTAAACGGTAATTTGTCTCTAATACCATATAAATTCGCTATAAAAGCGTCAGAAAACAAAAATGTTTTTTTAATAAATCAAATAACTTGGGCTAAAACAAATCCTACGCCAAGACAAGAACATAGAAAACTAATACAGTCCACAGAGCCGTTCTTTATCTTTGCAAAAACAAAAAATTATCATTTTAATTTAGACGAATATTTAAGTCATTTGGATAGAAAAAATAAAAAAACAAACTTGTCTTTTTCAAAAGCGGGAAGCAAGTATTTTGACATTATCAATCAATCGGATTTAAAAGACGAAGAAAAAGAAAATGCAAAATGCGAACTTGAAAAAGTTATAACAGAAGTTCAGTTGGGGAAAATTGAAAGTTTTAGAATGAAAATCAGAGGCATTCATAAAGAAGCATATGGCGGAATGGACGGAGGGCGTAACAATCAAATCAGAAAAAACGGTTTTACAATAATAAAAATAACAGGAAATGCTATGAAAAAAGACCTCATAGAAAGTCCTGTTGAAGCGACAAAAGGAAATAAACATATAGCCGTATATCCCTTGTATATAATCCAAGAATTGGTGAAATTACTATCTAATAGAGGCGATATTGTATTGGACCCGTTTTGCGGCAGCGGCACAACTTGTATTGCCGCTAAAAATCTTGAGCGGAATTATCTCGGCATAGAAATTAACCCTGAATATGTTTCTTTATCAGAAGAAAGGATAAATGAAACAGATATTTCTTGCGCGGAGTTTCTTTTATGAAAGAAAAAGAAATCCTGCAAAATGTCTATGAGCGTTCAATGCATTTAGATATAAAAAATATTGCCCTTGCTGTTAAAAAAGATATAGATATTTTAATTGACAATATAGAAAGTAATAAATCGCTGATTCTTGCTTTAACTACAAGTTTATTAAAGAAAATAATTTCGCCGCAACAAGATATTCGCTTGCCGAGAATTGACTTTGCCAATGGATATTCAGCCAGAGTGTTAGATACCCGCATAACTACCCCGTTTTTTAAAAATTATTTTCCAAAATACGCAAATAAAGAGAGCGCATTTTTAACTTTGTCTACAAGAGAAAAAATAAAATGGACAAAAGATGAAGGGCAAAATTTAAAAATAAGAAATTCAGAACTTAAAGAGGCTTTTCTTAATATATTTGACCAAATAGAAGTATTTAAACAAAAACCTGAAATCTATCTTGAGTATTTATTTTTTAGCCTTATCAAACTATCCAAAACAAATGAGTCTCTATATCAAAAAACAGAGCATAGTAAGATAGATTGTTTTAACAATATCAATATCAATGTTGTTCTTTCTATGCTTTCAAAGCATTTTCAAATAAAAAATAGTTCAAGATTGCCCGTAATTGCCGTATATTCAATGTATGAGGCGCTTTTTGACAAATTTGACAGATATAGAGATAAACAACTTATTCCATTGCAACCTCATACTTCATCAGACAAACATACTTTTGGAGATATAGAAATATATACAAGGGATGGAAAACCTTTTGAAATAGTAGAGATTAAGCACAATGTTCCTATTGATGAATACTTGATTTTTGATGTGATAAAAAAGATAAGCAAGACTGAAATTGATAGGTATTATATTTTAACGACATTTGAGAACAGTTTTAAGAATAGCGCTGAAGAAAAGAAAGTTTTAGATACGGTTTTAAATATCAAAAAAGAGAACGGCATAGACATAATTGCCAATGGGATTTTAACGACAATCAAATACTATTTGAGATTTATAGACAATTATGAATGTTTTTTAAAAATCTATACAGATAATCTTATAAAAGATGCCAAAATGTCTACGGAAATTAAAAGTTTTCATATAGAAGAATGGAATAAAATACAAAAAGATATTTAATTTAAGCGTCGGTTTATTCAAAAACTCATTGATTTTTCAATCATATTTTAAATAAGGAGCGCTAAAATGACAAAAACAGTCGCCATAGCAAATCAAAAAGGCGGAGTGGGAAAGACTACCACTTCAATAAATCTTGCCTCTTGTCTTGCGCATTTAGGGGAAAGTTGTTTGATTATAGATATGGACCCTCAAAGCAATTCCACTATCGGAATAGGCATACTTGACCCTGCAGAGCTTGCAAATAACAATATTTTTGATGTTTTAATCGGCGAAAAAACTTTAGAGCAAATCATTAAAAAAACCGCCATTCCAAATTTATTTATAGCGCCGTCAACTACTGATTTAGCCGCTGCAGAAGTTTATTTAACCAAAATGGAAAACCGCGAGAGTAAATTGAAAAATGCAATAGCGGCATTGCCGCAAAGTTTCCGCTTTATAATTATTGATTGCCCGCCTTCTTTGGGCTTTCTTACAATCAATTCTCTTATAGCCTCAAACAGCGTTTTAATCCCAATGCAGTGCGAATTTTTCTCTTTGGAAGGTTTAGACCAACTCTCTCAAACAATTTCAGCGCTCACTCAACAATACGATTTAGAATTAGAAGGCGTCCTTTTTACTATGTATGACTCGCGCACAAATTTGGCTTATCAAGTTATAGACGAGGTAAAAAAACATTTTTACGATAAAGTCTATGAGACTAAAATACCGCGCAATATAAAATTGGCGGAAGCGCCGAGTTTCGGCATTCCTGCTTTAAAATATGACCCGCAAGGCAAGGGGACGATTGCCTATATGGATTTCGCCCAAGAGTTTTTAATTAGGCAAAACAAGAGAAACGGCTACTAAAAATTAAAAGTTAAAAATTAAAAGTTAAGAGTTAAGGAAAACGGCAGTTTAGAAACGGTGCCAAGCGAAGTTATGTCGTCCCGGTGTCATACCCGCGTTGCCGTTTATGTTGAGGCAACTCAAGAGTTGCAATCCCAAGTAGTAAGGCAACTCAAGTATCCATTTTATTTCAAACAATTCTCAAAAGTGAAAAGTTAAGTGAGTAATTTGTCGGCGTAGCCGACACCAAGAAGTAAGGTCGGCAATACGCCGCCAAATAACTCTTGAGTAATTTGTCGGCGCAGCCGACACCAAGAAGTAAAGTCGGCAATACGCCGCCAAATAACTCTTAAAAGTTAAAAGTGAAAAGTGAAAAGTTAAAAATTGATGGAAACAGACGGGTGTCATTTGCGTCGTGCGCAAACACATAGCGCGGCGCAATAATAGGCGATAATTTCAAATATTTACAAGAGAGCGCTAAACCCCCGGTGTCATTGGCGTCGTGCGCAAACACATAGCGCTGCCGCAATCCATTTTTATTATAAGGTGTTCACCGCTTTTGCTTTTGCCTTTTCTTTTTCTTTTTCAACAACAATGACAACGGCAAAATGGATTGCGGCGCGCTATGCTTTTGCGCAGCGCTATGCTTTTGCGTAGCGCACTTGTCTCTATCAGAATTGCGCCCGACGCCAATGACACCAACGGCGGCGGCGCTGAAAAACCAAGAATTGATATAGCCTAAACAAATTCAATAGAGGGAAAATGAATACAGCGGTAAATTTATTTAATGATTTTGATGTTGAAATGCCCCAGCCTCAATATCTGGGGTGCAAGTACCCTATTTTGGATTGGATTTTCAGTTATATTCCCGCAGGGGTTCAAACCGTATTAGATGGTTTTGCAGGCTCTCAATCTTTCAGTTTTCAAAGTAAAAAAATGGGGTATAAAACATATGCGAATGATTTTATGCAATACAGCGCTCAAATAGGTTTGTCTTTGATTGAAAACAAAACGGAAATTTTGACGAAGCAAGATATAGATTTGCTGTTTTCTCAAAATTCTAATGCAAAAGATTTAATGCAAAAACTTTTTACAAATATATTTTTTACAGAAAGCGATTGCATTTTTTTAGACAATTTTAGGGCAAATGTTGAAAGTTTGCCAAAGTATAAAAAGGCTCTCGCTTTAACCATTATGAACCGCGCTCTTACGAGAAAAACTACTATGGGGCATTTCGCCCATCTTCAAGCCTTGAGTTATGCCGCTAATCCTGAAAGAGTAAAGAGAAATCCAAATATCGCAAAAAGCGTCAAAGAAGTGTTTCTGTCTTTGATAGACGGCTACAATAGCGCCGTTTTTGACAATAGACTGAATAATAAAAGTTTTCAAAGCGGAATTTTGGAATTATTGCCTGCGCTCAAAGAGATAGATTTAGCCTATTTTGACCCGCCTTATTGCGGCAGTCACGCAGACTATCAAAGTTTTTATCACGTATTAGAAACTTATACAGAGTATTGGCAAGACAAAAAGTTTATAAATAAAAACAATAAGTATTATCCGCTCAAATATAGCGGTTTTGATAAAAAAGCCGACATTGAAAAGTCTTTGTCTTGTCTTTTGGATTTGTCAAAAGACATTCCGTTTTTATTGTTTAGTTATAACTCCCGCTCTGTTCCAAAAATAGAGGACTTTGTAAAACTCATAAAAAAATTTAGGAATAAAGTTGAAGTGTTTGAATATGTTTATAAAAATTCAAGAGGCGGCAAGGGAAGCGTCAAAGGAAGCAAAGAATATCTGATAAGGGCGGGCGATGTTTAGTAAATTCAAAAATTTATTTGACAACAACAAAATGTTTGAATTATTGCAAGACGAGCGTTCTGTTTTATGGCTGAAACTCCGCGCAATTTCAAGGAAAGAATTATTTAATAAATTTATTCAAAACAATGGATTTAATGTTAAAAACTCAAAACAAAATGAAATTTTTGAAGAACTTTACGCTATTTTGCAAAACAAAAATAAAGCCTCTGATTTATTAGACGATTTTATAAGAGATAATCTGAATGTTTTAAGCGAAGCAGAGGAAGAAAGTTTAGTGTCAGAACTTTATAAGTTGAAGTATTTTGATTGGGCGGAGATTATAAAAACGCATTAGACAGATATATTGTTGACAAATACATTAAGAAATATCCCACATATGACGGCATTATGCATATGCTTGACGGCGAAATATCGCAAGCGGTCGGGGGCTATGTAAGGTGCAGTTGGTATAATCATTGGACGTCTATTTTAATTGAAAATATATTCAAGATGCATAAAAATGTAATTTCTGCTATCGGAGAAGTAAAACAAATTGATTTTTTTATAAAGGATATGCCTTTTGATTTAAAAACAACTTATTTGCCCTCTAATTTTATTGAGAGAGAAAGAAAGAAATGCGGATTATCAAGCGAAAACAGCGAATACAAAAAAATTGCAAAAGACTACGGCATAAAATACGACGAGCGCAATCTTGCATATGAAATAAGAGAAAAGTCTTTGGCTTCCGGCAATACAGGCTGTATAGCGAGAATAAATGAAATAGATGATTTTAAGAGAAATTTATTGTCTGAACTTGTTAAAAATCCTCAAAGGCTGATACAAAATTTATACGAGGAACAGGGCGAGATGAGATTTGACGCTTCAAATAGACTGTTTTTAATTCTAACTGACACTGTTGATTTTGATAAATCTTGGCAATTAAAAAGGGATATAAGACGTTTGAGGAGCGCTATAAATTATTATTTAGATAATTTTGACAAGAAAAAAATACTCAACAATCCCATTGAATTTAAATACAAATTCAGAACAGGCGAGGTTTTTCGCGTATACAGCGATTGCATTTTTGTTAGAAAATAATGCCGTCAAAAAATTAGTCCAAGACTTGCGTCGGGCGCAAACGCATAGCGCGCGCCGCAATGACACCAACGGCGGCGCGCTATGTGTTTGCGCAGCGCTGAAAGAAACCGAGAATTGATATAGCCTAAATAAAGTCAAAAACTCATTGATTTTTCAACTATATTTTAAGGAGTAAAAAATGCAAAAACAAGTATTAGGCAGAGGATTGCCGACAAGAGAAAGGGGCTTAGATGTTTTTATCTCGCATCCTCAAAAGCAAAATGCCGCAGGCGGCGATATTGTTGAGATTCCATTAGAAAAAATTAAGCCCAATAAATATCAGCCGCGCAAAAATTTTGACGATGAAAAATTGCAAGAACTTGCCGCTTCAATAAAAGAACACGGGCTTTTAAGTCCTATTGTGGTAACGCCCGCCATAGATGAGGGGGAATATGAAATAATTGCAGGCGAAAGACGCTATCGCGCCAGCCAAATTGCAGGCAAAAGTGAAATCAAGGCAATTATTAAGGAAGTTGTCACAGATAAGCAAAAAATGGAATTTGCCTTGCTTGAAAATATGCAAAGGGAAGATTTAAACCCCATAGAAGAAGCGCAAGGCTTTAAGAGATTTATTGACGAATTCGGATATACGCATGAACTTATATCTCAAAAGGTTTCTAAAAACCGCTCGGTAATCACAAATGCTTTAAGACTTCTAAATTTGCCGCAAGATATTCAAGATTTAATCTCAAAAGAGCAAATTTCAGCAGGACACGGCAGAATGCTAGCAGGTTTAGACAATGAACAAATCATCAGAGATATTGTTGAAAAAATCTTAAAAGACGGGCTTTCTGTGCGCGCCGTTGAAAATTTAATATCTGAACTTAAAGCGGAAAAAACTGAAAAACCGCCTAAAAGGCAAGAGGCGGAAATAGAGAAGTTAAATGAGGAATTGCAGAGGAAATTCGGCGCAAAGACAAAAGTTATAGGCTCAAATCAAAAAGGCAAAATTGAGATTTTTTACTTTTCATTAGAGGATTTAGAAAGAATCGTTAAAGAATTAAATATCAATATTTAAAAATTATGAATTCAATAAGTTAAGTAAGTTGCCCCAATTACAGACGGCAACTTAAGTTGCCCCAATTACAGATAGCAACTTAAGTTGCCCCAATTACAGATAGCAACTTAAGTTGCCTCAATTATAGATAGCAACTTAAGTTGCCTTAACTATAGAGAGCAACTCTGCCTTCGCGGTATGACAACTTGGAATACTGCCGTTTGTTGTCACTTTTAACCTTTTACTGATATGCCGCTGCCGTCTGCGACGGCAGCGGCTCATAAACTTTTAACTTTTAACATTTAACTCTTAACTTTTGAGATTTTTATGGATAAATACAATAGCAATGATACCATCGCCGCCCTATCTAGCGCCTTCGGCAAATCCGCCATAGCGGTAATAAGAGTCAGCGGACCAGAATCTTTTGAAGTCCTATCTAAAATTTTTAAAACCAGCCATAATACTTCTTTAAAACCAGTCGCCATTCGTCATAAAGAAATTCAATACGGTTTTATAATAGACGGCTCTGAAAAAATAGACGAGGTTATTTGCCTATTTTTTAAAGCGCCGCATTCTTATACGGGCGAAGACCTTGTAGAAATAAATATTCACGGCAATCCTTTAATAATAAAAACGGTTTTAGAACTTCTGTTTAAAAAAGGCATAAGGCAAGCGGAAGGCGGGGAATTCACATATCTTGCTTTCTTAAATGGGAAAAAAGATTTATCAGAGGCAGAAGGCGTTTGCGACTTGATAAACAGCAAGACTTCATCTGCAGCAAGAGCATCTTTAAATAATTTATCGGGCGGTTTTAGCGAGCGCATAAATGAAATAAGAGAAAGCATAATTGAATTTTTAACCTTTTTAGAAGCCTCTCTTGATTATCCAAATGAAGACGATGTCCCGTTTTTAAGTCCTGCTGAAAAATCTCAAAAAATAGAAAATCTTAAAGACAAAACAACAAAACTTATATCCCTTTATAAAATCAGCAAAATTTTAAAAGACGGATTGAAAGCGGCGATAATAGGCAAGCCCAATGCGGGCAAATCCTCTCTTTTAAATGCAATTGTAGGCAGAGACCGCGCTATAGTTACTGAAATTGAAGGCACTACAACCGACACTATAGAAGAGAGCATAGATTGCAGCGGCATTCCTCTAACTATAATAGACACAGCAGGCATCAGAAATAAAACTCAAGATAAAATAGAAGTTTTAGGAATGGAAAAAACAAAGGAAGTTATAAAGCAAAGCGATATAGTCCTTTGGATTTTAGATTTGTCCCGCGCCGCAGATGAAAACGATTTAGAAATAGCGGCGCTTTTAAAAGAGAATTCAGCGGAAATTCCCATTTTTGCAGTTTTAAATAAGAGCGATTTAAAAAGAGATTTTGATTTTGATTTTAAAGGTTTGAAAATAGACGGGTTTTTTGAAGTTTGCGCTTTAAACGGCAAGGGCATTGCCGCTTTATTAAATGAAATTGCAAAAAGAGCGGGCATTATGGAATCTCAAAATGATTTTTTAATGATAAATGCCCGCCACAGCGGTCTTTTAAACGGCATTTTAGCGGCTCTTGAAAGAGCGCAAAAAGCCCTGCTTGACAAAGACGCAGATGATATAGGCTGTTATGAATTGAAGCAAGCGCTCTCTTTTAGCGATGAAATTTTAGGCATAAATACTCCGCACGATATTTTGGATTCTATTTTTTCAACATTCTGCATCGGGAAGTAAAACTTTAAAAATTAAGAGTTAAAAGTTAAAAGTTAAAAATTTATGAGCCGCTGCCGTCGCAGATGGCAGTGGCATATCAGTTAACAACACTAAAATTTCCTTTCCTTAATTTTTAACTCTTAACTTTTAACTTTTAACAGAGTTGCAATCCCAAGTAGTAAGGCAACTTAAGTTGCCTTGCTACTTGGTTTGCAACTCATATAACTCTTTAAGTTGTCAGGTTATTTTTGTATTATTGCCTTGCCGTTTTTAGACGGCATTTTTGTAAAAAAACAAAAAACCGCAAGTATGCGGTTAATAAAAAAACGGGAGGAAATTATGAAAAAGTTAGCGCTTTTGCTCGCTATGCTTTTTGCGGTTTCTGTCACATCGCAAGCGGCTATGAAGTTAAGACTTGCCCACTTCGGCTCTGAAACAAGCCCTGCTCAAGTTGCGGCAAAACAATTTGCCGACAATGTTCAAAGGAGAACCAATGGAGAAATCACCATTGAAATTTATGCAAACAATGTTTTAGGCGGACCGCCTCAGATTTTGGAACAGGTTTTGTTAGGCACTCTTGATATGACTTTGTCAGGTCAAGACCAAATAGCCAAACACGTTCCGCTTTTTGACACGGTAGCAATACCTTTCTCAATTTCAGGCTATGACCATATGGACAGGGTTTTAGACGGTCCATTTAAAGAGTGGGCAGCCCCTGCAGTTTTAAAGAAAGGCGCAGTTATGCTTTCAAGTTGGGAATGGGGTTTTAGGCAAGTTACAAACTCTAAACGCCGCATTTTAAAACCCGAAGATGTAGCGGGCTTAAAGATACGCACTCCGCCGGCTATGGCTTATCAAGCGGCTATGGAGGCTTTAGGCGCTAATGTTCAAACTATAGATTTCAGCGAACTTGTAATGGCTATGCGTCAAGGCGTAGTTGATGGAGAAGAAAATCCTATAGGCACAATTTACGATTTAAAGATTTATGAATCGCAAAAGTATATCAGCATAATAAATTATCTCTATAGTTCTATGGTTCATCTTGTCAATGCTAAAACTTGGAAAAAATTGACTCCCGAACAGCAAAAAATAATACAAGAAGAATCCGATGCGGCAAGATTAGTTCACAGGAAACTTGTCAGAGATAATGAAGCAAAGCAAATTGCCGATATGAAAAAGAAAGGCAATATCATAGATTATCCGGATTTAAAGCCTTTCCAAGCGAAAATGGGCCCCGCATATGAAAAGATAAAAAAGAATGTCGGAGCGGCTAATTTTGACAAATGGATGAAAATGGCGGCAGAGCAGGCGAACCCTCCTAAAAAATAAGTTGTCAATGAAGTGTTTTGCAAATGATAACGAAGTCTGACAAAAGGAGCGGGGGAAAATAATTCTCCCGCTCTTTTTTTTGTAAAAAAGAAACCTCAAAAGTTTCAGCGACGAAACCGCTTGCCGACTTTGATACTCGGGGTCGGCTTAAGAAATTTTTGAAAGCAGCGGCGTAGGACATACCAACAAAAAGGAGAAACAAATGCGTAAATTTTACAAAGCGGCAGTATTAGGCATTATGACGGCATTTATGGCGGGTCTTTTATTTGTCGGGCAGAGCCAAGCAATTACCAAATCCGGCAATAAGACAATTATCCGCGTAGGCAATGAAACGGGCAAGACAGACTCTCAATTTATCGGTCTTCAAGTTATGGCGGCTGAAGTCAAAAAACTCTCAAAAGGCTCAATGGAATTGCAATTAAACCCCGGCAGCGTTTTGGGCAGCGGTCCCGCTATGGTAGATATGGTAAAAAACGGAACGCTTGATATTTATATGGGCGGGGCAGGCTTTTTTGCGGCTTGGGACGGCAGATTATTTGTCTTTGATATTCCCTATCTTTTCAGCAGCGCAGAACAAGCCCACGCTATATTAGACAGCGATTTCGGCGCAGAAATGCTCTCTACTCTTGAACCATTCGGAGTTAAAGGCTTGGCTTTTTGGGAAAACGGCGTCCGCAATATCACAAATTCAGTCCGTCCTATTAAAACTCCCGATGATGTCAAAGGGCTTAAACTTAGAGTTATGCCTGCCAATCCAGTCCACGTAAAAATTTGGACAATGATGGGGGCAAAACCAGAGCCTTTGACTTTTTCAGCAATTTACGACGCTCTAAAAAATAAGACAGTTGACGGGCAAGAGCATCCTATCAGCGCTATTTATTCAGGCAAGTTTTATGAAGTCCAAAAATATATGTCTTTGACCCGCCATATTTACGGACCTCTCATTATGATAATGAATAAAGCGTCTTTTGATTCTCTTACCAAAGAGCAGCAAGATATTATGATTACTGCTTCAAAAGCGGGGGCAGCCGCTCAGCGCAAATTCATCAAAGACAATGAGGCTAAATTTAGCGCCGAGATGCAAAAAGCAGGTATGGAGATAATTGAAGTTGACCCTGCGCCTTTCCGCAATAAAGTCCGTCCGACTATTGAAAAAGACTATATAAAACAAAACGGAAACGCTTGGCTAAAAAAGATAGAAAGTCTTAAGAAATAACAATAATCAAGTTAAAATGAAAAAAGTCAGGGCGCTGGTCTTTCGGCTAGCGCCCTGACTTTTTAGCGGTATTTTACAATAGGGGTTTTATATGACAGATGCAGATATTGATATTATCATAGAGAGTTTAGCGAAATTTCTGCTTAATGTGTTTTCAGATACATATGATGAGAATTTTGAAAAAATGCTTGTTTCCGGCGGCGGCGGGAACTCAATGTTTATTCAATCTTGGCAAAAACCTTCAAAATTGTTCGTCAAAATAAGAATTTCAACAGAGGCAAAAAATAAATTGTTAGAACACGGATATACATTAGAAACAATGCCGCACGTATTTTTATGTCACAATGCAAAAGGCGCAAAAAACAGAATAGCGAGCGGAAAACACTTACATATGGACCATAATCCGGGCAATGTTAAAGTTTTACATTTGATTAGAGATAGAATTCGGTCTTATAGGAAGGCTATGACAAAAGAAGAGAAAATAAACGATTTAAAAGAATATATAAGAGATGTTCAAACATTAGACATAATTACGGTAGAACAAGACGATATAAGAACATTGAGAGATGCAAATTACACAAAAAAAGAAAAAGATATGTTGACTTCTGCGCAAAAGGATGCATTATTAAACGATACTTGGACAGAATTAGGTCCAGAATTTAAATATATCTTTTAAATTATTGCTGTGAATGCTAAATAAATGTTCCGCTTCGTCTTTTATATTTAAAGACGACAAAACAGCAGAATTCAATTCTTTTCTAAATTTTTCCGGTAATTTTATATTTTCATTATTCTTTCCAGCATTCATTTTGTTTATAACGCAAGAACCTTCCAATTTTATTCCCTCATTAACAAACGGCAAAACATTCTCAATATCAGGTATGGGCAAAGATAATAAAGTTTCTTTTTTAATTGTTATACCGCCGTCAAAAATCCTCCACCACAGATATGAAAATGTTGAATTTATAACTACATATAATTTGTCAAAAGATTTTTTATCTTTCGCATACAATTCTATTGCGGAACTTCTATTAAGATTTTTAGAACTGCCTGTAATAAAATACCTTGGCGTAGAGGGAACTACAATTTTATAGGCGTTTGGAGCATCGGCAATCAAATCTGACGCTTTCTGTTTAGATTGTTTAAGGTCTAAAACTAACTTTTCTAAACATTTTGGAATTTTCAGCCAAGGATTATTATCGGCATAAACATTGTTCCCTAAAAATTTATCGGCATTGTCAAATAAAAATTTTCTCTCTGTATTTTTAAAGCGGAGCATTGGAGTTATTCTAAATCCGTTTTGTTTTTTATTGATAACTGTAATGGCGGCGCGGACAGAATTAGATGTGTTTGTATTAAAGACCCCGTATTTTTTTCCGTTAAAAACAGAAGCCGGGACATTATCAAAGACATAAACCTGTCCTCCAAATTTAGACAATGCTTCGCGCAAAGAGATAAATTTACAACCCCCTAAAAAAGATTGCGGCGATATTATGACGGCATTTTTTGATTGCGCCGCTATTTTTTCCATAAAAACAGCATACATATCTTTTGTTTTAAACGTTTTGCAAGACAGCCGCAAAGCAATTTTTTGAGGCAATTTTCCATATGGAGGGTTAGAGATAACGCTTGTATTTTCGGGCAGATTTATTGATTTAGATAAAAAGTTTCCATCAATGCAATTTATATGATTGAGTATTCCTTTAAATAACTTTCTATTGTTTTTAGGAATAAACAAGATACAAATTTTCATAATTGCTAATTGCATAGCGGCATAATCAGAATCATATAAAAACAGTTTCTTTTGATTTATCAATTCTATAGTTTGTTTAGCCGGCAATTTTTCTAACGCTGATATAATGAGATTTCCTGTCCCGCAACATACATCGGCGATATTGTCTTTGCTTTCATAAAGAGCAATAAATTTATCAGCCATAAAGTTGCAGACATCTTTTGGCGTATAGTATTGACCTAATTCTTTTTTGCTGATTTTATTAGCGTGTTCCAGAGCAATCTCATAGAGTTTTCCAATGTTTTCAATATCAAAAATCGGATTATTTATATCTATATCAATTTCACTTGGCGATAATTCTAAATCTGGGCGTGTTTTATTGGTATATGTTTTTATAAATAATTGCCAGAATTTATCAAAGCCGTAACTGTCAATTTGTTGTTTAAATGACTCTAAATCGCAGATTTTAGCGACATATCCGCCTGCCGCGTCTAAAACTCCGGAAAATAATCCTAATGCATCATAAAAACCGCATTTATTTTGAGGTTTTGTTTTATCGTTTACTGCAATGCAAAAGTCATAGTTTGCCGCTTTTTCAAATAGAATATTTGATGATTCATTAGTCCGTTTTGTCAGCATTGTCATCTTTTAACCGTTCCTTTGTAAAACAATTTGCCTTTTCGCAATTATACAAATTTGCCGTATTTGAGATTTTTTGTAAATAAAATGTAAAAAAGTTAGGATTTTAAAGAAGTTTAGACGTGATTGTGCGCAGTTCAATCTTTTTAGGGAGGCGTTTTATGTTGACAGCGGCAATTTTTGCAACGTTGGTGTTTTTTCTTGCTGTAAATATTCCTGTCGCCATAGCAATAGGTTTTACTTCAGCCTTGTTTTTTGTGCTTTTAGGCGATTCCAACTTTTTAGTGATGTTGCCTAACCGTATGTATTACGGCACTACGGGTTTTACATTGATTGCTATTCCATTTTTCATTTTTGCAGGAAATTTGATGAATGTAGGCGGCATTACAGACCGCATTTTTGGCTTTGCCAAAGCGCTTGTGGGGCGTATGCCCGGCGGTATGGGGCAAGTAAACATTATGGCGAGTATTTTATTTTCAGGTATGTCAGGCTCCGCTGTAGCAGATGCCGCTGGACTCGGCAGAATAGAGCATAAGGCTATGGTTGACAACGGCTATGAGCCTGTAGTGTCTGCGGCGCTGATAGCCTCTTCCTCAATTATAGGTCCTGTAATTCCGCCGAGTATTTGTTTTGTCTTATACGGCGCAATTACAGGCGCATCAGTTGCTAAACTTTTTATGGCAGGTTTTATACCGGGTATTTTATTAGGCATAGGTATGATGATTGCTTTGGCTGTCCTCGCTAAAAAAAACAATTATCCGCGCTCAGAGAGAATGGCTACTTTTAATGAATTGTGGACTTCTTTTAAAAGGGCTTTTTTGCCCCTTATGGCGCCGGTGATTATTATCGGCGGCATTATGACGGGTTTTTTTACTCCCACTGAAGCCTCTGTCGTGGTGAGTTTTTACGCTATACTTTTGGGCTTTTTGTATAAAGATTTAAAACTTAAAGATTTGCCGAATATTATTTTTACCTCTATTAAACAATCAACGGGGCTGCTTTTTATAATGGCTGCCGCCAACTTTTTCGGCTGGCTTGTAATTTATCAAAAACTGCCTGACAGCATTATCACAAGTCTTGTAAGTTTCGGCGCAAGCGATACCGCTGTTTTATGGATAGTAATAGGAGTAATTTTGCTTATGGGTTGTTTTTTAGATGGAAACGCTATTTTTATGATAACTCTGCCTATCTTTATGCCCATTCTTGTTATGTTTAATATAGACCCCATAAATTTCGGCGTGGTGATGACCCTTCTTATTATGATAGGCAATTTGACGCCGCCTGTGGGGATGTGTCTTTTTGCCGTTGAATCCTTTGCGCAAGTGGGCATTATGCCTTTGGCAAAAAGGTGTTTGCCGTATATGATTGTAATTCTTGCGGTAACTTTGATTATGGCTTTTAACCCTCAAATAGCGCTTTTCTTGCCTAATCTTGTAATGGGAGGAGAATAATGGAAAAAATTGATTTAGCAGTAAAAACAGTTTTGCGTTATTTGACGATTTTCTTATTTATTGTTTTAGGCTTGCTTTTGTTTAGCAATGTTATGCTGCGCGTAGTCAATGATTTTGCGAGGTTTTTAACCGCTCATAACCTTGAAACTATAGCGAAAATTGTCACAACGCTGATACCTCTTACCTCTTTCCATTGGCTTGATGAAATAGTGGAACTTTCAGTTTCCTCTTTGGTCTTTTACGGAGCGGCAGTTTTATGGGTGTATAAGGGGCATTTTAGCGTAGGCGATTGGATTTCAGAGAGACTGCCCGGCATTATATCGCGCAAGGTTTATAAATGCTTTGTTGACGGAATCTGCATAGCGTTTTTATTTATATTCTTTTGGTATGCCTTGCAGTTGTGTTTAAATACGTCTGAACTTTCAACAGTTTTTCAAATTCCCAAATGGGTTATGTATTCAAGTATGCTGATTTCCTCTTTAATAATGCTTTTATACTCCATTGCCGGCTTAATTAAAAGTTTAATGAGTAAAGACGCTGTCGGGGATAAATCAAGTAAGAGTTTGTAATTAAGACAATTAAAAGCGGCAATAAAAAAAGAAGCGGGTTTTGGAAATCCAAAACCCGCTTCTTTTTTTAAGTCTGTATTTTTAATCCTTTCTTTTTCAACTTTTAATTCTTTTAAA
>JAIRQB010000103.1 GCA_031256695.1 Elusimicrobiota bacterium
CCATACAAAGCGCAAATAGAAATGGCGGATTTTGTTTTTGACGCGGCAAATGAGCCTCGCCTTCTTTTAGGCGCTCGCAGATACGGCAAAAGCGAGTATTCGGTAATACTAAAAGCGGCTCAAGAGATAGCGCTAAACAAAACCCGCATTTTGTTAATCATAAGAGATAAAGAGCGCGCCAAAGATTTTGCGCTTGAAATTGCCCGCTGTGTCAAGGCTTTGGGCATTAGTGATTTTAGCCGTATCAATTCGTCAGTAATTCAATTAGCAAGCAATACTACAAAAGAGCCGAATTTATCGGCTGTAGTTTTAGGAAGTAAAGGCATAAGAAGCCGTCACCCCGACATAGTGATATTAGACGACCCCATAACGCCCGAGACGGCAAGCCCGGCAGACAAGAAAAAAGCAAAGAGAGTTTATGACGAAGTTTTAAAACTAACTCAAAGAGTGCGGATAATCGGACAGCCTGTAAGCAAGGCGGATTTATACGACATAACAAGGCAAAAAATTAAGACGCTTGAAATGCCGCACGGCTCAATACCTGAACTTGATACGGATTTAGAATTATTAAGACTTGCCGGCGTTGACGAGGCAAGTATCAATGCGTCTTATTTCTTAAAACTCACTGATGTCGGCAAAATGCCTTTTAGCGATATTGAAATTATAGACGTCTCTTTTGACAAGGCAAAAGGCGCAATAGCAAGCATAGACCCCAGCCACGAAGGCGGCGACTTTACGGCAATATCAATTTGTCAAGGACATTTTGACAAGTTATTGATAGCGGGTTTTTGTTTTAAGGCGGCTTGGTATGACTGCATAAATGAACTGAGCGCATTATTTGCCAAATACAATGTCTCTATATGTTTTTTTGAGAATAATGCTTTAGGGGAAGAGCCTATAAGGCAATTAAAGAAAATAGCGCCCGCTGTCCGCGTCAGCGGTTTTAAGTCATTAGATAACAAAGAGGCAAAAATTCAAAATGCGGGAATGTTTGCCAAAGAGATAATTGTCAGCAAAGAAAGCAATACAGAGTATATAGAGCAGTTAAAGAATTATGAAGCGGGCATAGAACACGACGATGCGCCTGATAGTTTAGCGAACTTATTTATAAATTTAAGACTTCAAAAATCAGCAAAAGAAAAGCGGCTGTTTTAAAAAGACAATTAAAAGGTAAAAGTTAAAAATTAAGGAAAACGGCATATCAAAAGCGGCAGTTAGGGCGTCCATTAGAGCGCGCCCATCAGCGCCGCAATCCATTTTAATCAAAGCCGTTACCTGAAACGTCGGCAAGCCAACGAACTTGGCAGCCGACACCGAAACTTTTAACTTAATAAAAAGGAGTAAAAAATGACAGACGAGGAAATCAAAGCATTACAAGAAACAAATGAAAAACTGACAAAAGAATTAGAAGCATTAAAGCAACATACGGCAGGACAGCAGACTTTGCCTAATATTTTACCCCCGCCTGCCGCAAATCCGCCTTCCCCTTCTTTAGAGGAACAGGCAAAAGCAAACGCCGAAGAAAAGGCAAAAATAGAAGCGGCAAGTAAAAAAATAGAGGAAACTCTCAAATTCAATATGGACATTAAAAGGTTTGTTGAAGAAAACGCCGCAATAGTAGGCGAAGAAATACAGAGCATTATAAGCCTCTCTGAAAATGTCAAATATGCCACAGCATTAGAAAAAGCCAATGAATTGCGTTCTAATATTTTGAGTAGTTTTTTCAAGCGGCAAGAGCATATAGAGGCTTTAGTAATAGACAAATACAAAGCAAAAGCGGCGGAATTTTTAGAGTTGGCGGCAGTTGTTAAAAATCAGCGTTCGGCTGAATTTTGGGACTTGTTTGAATTAGCGGTAGAAAACATCAAACTCAAAGAAAAACAAGAGGAACTCTTAAAAAAGACAAATGGGCAGGCTACAGACAAAAAGACAAATGAGCATAACAAGAAATTTTTTGACGCTCGGTCTTATTACATACCCGCGAAAGCGGCATAAAAAAGAAAAGGAGTAAAAAGAAAATGGAAATCATTTTAGGCAAGCCTCAAATCAGAGGCAATAGCGATGTAATTTTCAATTATGGAGCCGCATCAGCAATAGCGGCAGGCGCGGCGGTAAAGCGGACAGGCGAGAAAGAAATAGCGGTTTTTGACGGTTCAGGCATTCCCTTTGGAGTATCAGGATATGCCGACAACAAAAACACGCCCAATAAAGTAGCGGTAATTGAAGCGGGAAAATCAGTCGGCGTTTTGCTTGACGATGCCAATGAGGCAATATCAGTAGGCGCGCAAGTCTATATTACAGCGGGCGGCAAATTTACCGCAGTAGCGACAGACAATACTCCGACCGCCGCTGTTTTTGTAGAAAAAGGCGACGCTTTAAATCTTGCCACAGGTGAAAAAATAGCAAACGGCGCGGCTTTAATAGATATGGTTGGAGGCTTTTAATGGCTAAAAAGAACGGCGCAAACAAGACAAAAAGCGCTTTTAATTTTAAAGAGCCTAAATGGCAGCCGGA
The DNA here is from genome assembly GCA_031256695.1 of Elusimicrobiota bacterium. GTDB lineage: Bacteria > Elusimicrobiota > Endomicrobiia > Endomicrobiales > Endomicrobiaceae > JAIRQB01. Next base: position 2,515 of record JAIRQB010000103.1, read on the forward strand.
ACAAGGGATAGAGAATTCGGAAACATATATCAGCGGGATAGCGTCCCCCGCTGAAAGCGCGGGCAATATCCAAAAGTCAGCCTCCGCTTGGGACAAAAACGGCGGAAATTCGTCTGCCGTCAGAGTTCCTATTGCCCGCAGACTGCAGAAATTCGGCTCGTCAAAAAAGTTTTTGATGAGCAGGTATAGCGGCAGTTTTAGGATAAAGTATTAGAGGGCAGCGCCGTTTCCCGCCCCGGTCAAAGGGGCGGGAAACCGCAAACAAAAAAATAAAAATCTCAAAAAGGAGTATTAAAAAATGGCAACAGACAAAATAGCAATGAATGAAATCGTAGAACGCGCAAACAATGCTTTTAAACCTATTTACAAGCCTTTGTTTGCAATTTTCAAAAAATTAGCAGGTTATGATGAGTATAACGGCACAATGACCTTTTTAGAAACTGATACGAAGGGCAATTTATCAGCCCGTCTTATCAATTCTCAAGACACAGAAGGCAAACACATAGCCGTAGGCGAAGACAAAAAAGTCTATAACAAGTATTTCAAAGGCGTCAATTATATTGTCAGCGGCTATCAGAAAAACGACGACATTGACAATATAACAGCCAAAGTCTTGGAAGTTTTTACAAGGCAATTAGACGAAGAGATTTTCAGAGGCGACCCCAATGCCGACGGCTCATTAAACAACAACGGCATTTTCGGCACTAATGATAAAAATGCCGTCAAAAAAGCGGACATAACTCTTGCAAACAGCAGTATAGACACTATACTTGCTTTTTTTGCCTCTTTGTTAAAAGAAGCCGAAGAGTTAGCGGGCAATGCTGAAAAGACAATTTTAATCGGCGGCGCTTTAAAAGACCTTTTGTCAAAAGTCGTCCCCAACACTGCGGTTTTGTATAAGACTTTAATCAAAGAGTCTTTCACAATGCCTGTCAATTTAGTGGCTTTGCCGTCAAATTTAGAGGCTTTTTTGCCTTCAGGCAAGTCAATAGCGCAGGTTTTAACGCTTGACGCTATAACTTTGCGCCACTCGGCAATGCCTCGTCTTAAAGCGCAGGGCTTTAATGAGGAAAAAGAGCATACTTGGTATAAATTCTTTTACGGCTCTGCGATGGTAGATGTAGAGCAAAGAGGCGCAAGCATAATTCAGCCCGTAATAATCGCCTAATAAGACAAGGACGAGAGCATTATTGTGTGGACAAGAGAACAGGCAGACATCATTTTAGTCAGCAATATAAGAGAGCCGGCGTTAACTGACGCTGAATTTGCAGTAATAGACACTTCCAAAGAAATATACGGGGAATTGTCAAAAATACTTCAAAATCAGCGTGGCGGCGTCGGCTCGGCTTATCAAAAATTAAAAGCGGATGCCAAAATCAACGGTATAGATTTAGATAAAAAAGAATATAGCAATGTCTATTTAGGCGCAGTGTTAGATTAAATACAAAGGAGAAAACAATGGCAGGTGAAAACCTTATATATGATTACGCTTTAAAAGTAGAGGTAAAAGATGGCGTAGCAGGCGCGGATACCGGCTTTTTAAGAATGCCTCTTGTAGTAGTCCGTCCCAAAGACGGATTTACTCAAACAGGGCAGGTGATTACAGCATTAAAGACTACTATTGCTGACATTACAGATAATCCTAATGTAGTCAAAATTTTTGACGGCGGCTGTCCGCGCATTCTTGTAATTGCCACAAATACTTTAGAAAGTCTTAAAGACATTTATGAAGACCATCTAAATGATTTTTACACTCTAATAATTTCACGTGATTTTGAGGACGCAGAAATAAAGGAATATTTAGACGTCGGCAATTTTAAGGGAGTAGTTTTTCACTCAACAGACACCGCCAAAAATGCGGCTGATACGGCAAAGATGAAGTTGAGGGGGGCATATTATCAAGACGAGGGCAATATGTTCTATGCGTGGGGTAAATTTTTATCCGCTATTGATTGGAATAATTTGCAATATCAAGAACTGATAAATGACGACGGCGTCATAAATGCCGCTGAAGCGGAAAACCTTTTTGCCGACCGCGTCTCTTTCAGTTTAAAAGACAGCCAAAGCGTCAATCGTTTGGCATTTTTTTCACAAGGCGGCGAGGCAATAATAGCGCCCTACGTAATAAAAGAGATTGAACTCAAACTCCAAAGCGAAACTGTAAATTGGATAAATCTAAACAATCCTCAATATACCAATGTAGACTGCTCTATTTTAGCGCAGTATTTACAAGGCAAAGTGGTAAATGACTATATAGGGCGGCGCTTGATTACAGAAGGCTCTGTTGAAATAACAACAGAAAACGGCTCAAATTTTATAGCGGCGGGCAAAATAACAATACCTAAACCTACAGCCCTCTGGCGCATAAAAGCGAATTTATACAACGCATAAAAAGGAGTAAAAAATGTCTAACTTATTAAATATCACAGCCTCGCAGTTAATCGTAGAAAATGCCAAAACGGGCAAAAAATACGACTTCATAGGCTTAAATTCGGTAGCGATAGAAGACCCCCGCGCTACGCACATCACAAGAGGCGCAGACGGTCTTGATAAAAGCGGCATAGAGTATAGCGAGGGAAACACTCAGCCTATTGTCTTCACAGCGGTAGTGCGCACTACGCAAAATTTCTATCCGCTATTCCAAAAGTTTTATACGGATAAAACAAGGCTAAATGTGTCAATAGTTGACACTATCAATGCCCGCGTAGTTTTTGTCAAAGAGGCAATAATTCAAAAATTACCCGTGCAGACAACAATAGACGAGACAGAAGATAGCGTAAATGTCTCTTTTGTCTTTGAAAGTTTCATTTTTGACGCCGATTATAAAGGCGGAAAAGACTTTAAATAGAAAAGTGAAGAGTTAATTGAGTAATTTGTCGGCGTAAAACGCCGCCAAACAACTCTTAAGTAATTTGTCGGCGCATTGCCGACTTTACTTCTTGGTGTCGGCTGCGCCGCCAAATAACTATTAAGCGTTAAAAGTTAAAAGTTAAGGAAAACGGCAGTATAAAAAAGGCAAAGGCAGAGGTTAGGGTGTCCATCAGAACGCAGTCAGAAAAAGAGAGGAAAAATGCCGACAATAGCGGGCGTAGTTGACAATGCCATCGGTTTTATAACAAGGCGTCAAAATACAGAAGTCCAATACATTTTTGACAATCCTTTTGCTTTTCCTATTGAGGAACGCTCTTTTATTCATCAGCGCGTCAAACTCTTATATGCAAAGATTTTAAAAGATTGTTTTGCCGCTTCCGCAGGCATACCTGATAAAGCAAAGCCGCTTTTTTGGGACACGGTTGTCAAATCTTTCGGCAAATCAAATGCAGGCGATGGTCTTATTTCTCTGCTCTCAGGCGCTATGGCGGATAAAAAAGACTTGTTTTTAGTCTATAACAAAGATGTCTTGCGGATAGCAAAAGACGAAGAAAAACAAACAATTAAAGAGAGTTTTGAAAAAGGCAAAAAGCAAAATATAGGTTTTTGGTTTTCTTTCAGCGATTATTTTTTATCAGACATTTTAAGAGTTTTATTTAGCCTTCAATTAGCGGTTTTATCCTCAACTTATACGGGAATGAATGTCTCAAAATCTTTATTTATACAAATGGATAAGTTGAGAGAATTAGTTTCAAGGGAAGAGAGCGCCCCCATTGAAGCGCAGGCAAAAAAGATAAACGAGGGCATAAAATCAAGCAAGTCTATTTTGATTGACGCTTTAGACAAGGTGACGACAATCAATATAGATATGACCTCAACAAAGACAAGCATAGACTATATTTGGGGCATAATAGCGGAGTTAATCAATATGCCGCTTTATTATGTCAGCGGCGAACTAAAAAGCGGTCTAAACGCCACAGGGGAAGCCGACAATGCGGCAATAGAGCGCGGTATAGAGGCATTTTTCAACAGCATTTTTAAGCCTGTAGTTGACGAGATTTTTAAGACAGACATCAAGTTTATAAGCGACCGCTGGCGCGTCTTATTGTCAAGCGGGGCGGCGCTAAAAACTATTGAAACAATAGACCCGTCAATAATGCCTCTAAAAATCAAGCAAAGAATTGCTGAAAATATATTAAAAGACTTTTACACAGACAGCGACAAACTTTCAGAAACGGAAGACTAAATGCCTGTAATTTTTGACCCTTCCCGGATAGTCAATAAAGTTTTGCCTCATAATGCCGGCGATTTAGTGACAAAAGATTTAAATTTCAAACAAAAGTTTAAAACGGCGCTGTCAAGGCTGGACTGGTTAAGCGATAGAGACATAATAAAAAGCATAGACAAATCAATGTCTTTTTACAGGAAAAAGGCAAAAGAGTTGCAGTTAGAAGGCGAAAAACCTGCAGAAGCAAAAGCGGACGCTCTAAACGGCGGCAAACTCCTAAATGCAAGACTTTCTGACTTAATTGTCAGCAAAGCAAGCGAGGATGTAAAAGAAAAGTATAGCGGGCAAAAGTATAT
>JAIRQB010000120.1 GCA_031256695.1 Elusimicrobiota bacterium
CGTCCTTTTGAATTAGGCATAAAAAGCGAAAGCGGAAATAGTGATTATAATGGAACTTATGCATATGACTGGGGCGTAATAACAGCCGAAGGCGTTAGCGATGTAGAAAGTTTAGCAACTCCCTCAGGGGATTCATTAGTGTTTGGCAATAACGGCAATTTCGCAACCCTTAAGTATACCTGGAGTTCAGATATAGCGCGACATATCATTGAGCCGCCGATTGTATTTGAGGTGAATATTCAGGTTGTTGATAATTTTTAATGTTTATAGCAAAGCAAAATTTAATGTCTTGTAGGTTTTGTGTTTTTGTTTGAAAGGCTTGCAAAAAGCCTTAAAGGTTTAAAATACGAATGAGAAGTAAAATTATACAAAGGAGAATTGCAGTGAAAAAAAATTATTTGGTGGCAGTTGTAGGATTGTTTGTCTTGTTGTTTGGCGCAGGTTGTTCTACAAAGTCAATAAACTCTAAACTTGTTTTAGAGGAATCCGTCAATTCAACAAACAAACCTGATTGGGCTTCAAGCGATAGAGTAAGTTGGACGGAAAAAAGAGTGATTTATTATCGCAGTATGGCGGAAGGCTATGACACAGTGCAGATAGCAGACAGAGCCGCAAGGGCGGAAGTCAAACAATCAATAGCGGAAGAAATAAGAGAGACTATAAGGAGCGAGTTTAGGTCTGCGGTAGAGTCTGGTCCAAATTCTGATTCAACCGGCTACCTTTCTAATGCTTTTATGTCTGTTGTTGATAATTTAGAGGTGAGCGGTTTGAGGATTGAAAGAGTTTGGATTAGCCGCATTTATGAAAAAGGCAGCGAGCAAGAATTTTATAGGGCATATGCTTTGGGCTCTATATCAGAGAGCGAATACAATAAATTAAAACGCGCCGCTTTATCTAAAACTAAATCTAAAATTGACCCCTCGACAAAACGGTTGGCTGAAGAAGTAGAAAAGAGGTTTTTTGAAACTGAAAGTCAGCGTTCGGGAAACGAATAGTAATTAACTATAAAAAAGCGTTTTGCTTCCATTTAAAGTTTAAACGGAAGCAAAACGCTCATAAATCAAATTAAAGAAAGGAGCGTATATAAATTATGCTTTATCTAAAAAGCAAACATTCTTTTATTGTTAGGCTATTGTTTTTCTTTGCCGTTCTATTTCTATTTTCCGCAGTCTCTTTTGCGGATAAATTAGGCGATGCTTTGACAAAAGATATTGTAGCGCCAATGTTGCAAAGGAAAGAATTACAGGTTAGAAAAACCGGCATCAGTCAATCTACTGTTGCAATAACAGTGGCTGTTTTATCTGTTAAGGGACAAGATTCCACAACTTGCGACATCATCGCAAAATCATTTAATACGGCTCTTGTTAAAAAAGCGACAAAAGGCTCTCTTACCGTTTTAGATAGAGATGCCATACAGGCAATAGAAGCAGAAAGAGATAAATACGGGAAATCTTTAAAATCTCTTTTACAAGCCGACTATGCAATAAGCCTTTCATATGACGATGTTGACAAGACTTATATAAGAATTACCGCCAATGTGACTTCTGTTCAAACAGGCAAAATGATAGGCGCGTTTAATACTACAGTAAAACGCAAATGGGCGAGTTCTTTTTTGTCGACAAATTTAAAAAGCATTAAAAATGACCCGTCTCTATTTAGACCTGATTTGAGGCTGTCTTTTCAAATGTATACATATAACGATTTTTATGCCGGCGGATTGATTTCTTTAGGCGGCAGTTTATGGCGCGTAATAGAAGGCAATGTAGATGTATCGCCTGACGGCACAGAATTTGAGGCTGGTATTTTTATTCCATTGTCAATATATAAGGATATGTATACCGGGCAAGGCAGCGAGACAAGTCTTGATAGTATGCTCGGTATTCGCGGCGGGCTGTATATGGTAAATCAAAGAGACGGCGATGGCGATAATAGTTATAGCAGGCAGAAAAGTAAATACAGAGGCGTTGGAATATACGTAGGTTATCAGCAACTTTTTGCCACAAGAAATAAATGGGGACTTTTTTACAATATCACTTTGTATTGGCCCCTGTTTAGCAATTATGGCTATGACGTATACACTACTGAATCTTTGGGAAAAGAAAGAATATTGTATATCGGCACGCAGATGGGGGTATTGTTTAACATATAAAGCCGTTAAAACGGCAAAAGGGAATATCTATGAATATAAAAATGATATTTGTATGTTTATTTTTTCTTTGTTTGGGAATGGTCTCTTGTAGTCAAAGCGGAGAATCTTTATTTAAAAAAGCGCAACAATATGGGCGCAATGGCAATACCGAAAAAGCGTTTCAATACTATAAACAATCGGCTGAGAAGGGATATGCTGAGGCTCAATTCAGGTTAGCGCTTATGTATACCGATGGAAAGGGCGTCAAGCGAGACTATGGTGAGTCGGTAAAATGGTTTAGGAAAGCGGCGGAGCAAGGGGATGCGGACGCTCAACACTCTTTAGGGATTGCGTATTACGCTGGGCGCGGAGTCAAGCAAAACTATGGTGAGGCGATGAATTGGTTTAGGAAAGCGGCGGAGCAAGGGGATGAAAACGCAAAACTCAAATTAGAGATATTGTATAGGCTATTATTGTATTGATGTTATAAATGCCTTAAAAAGACTAAATTAAGAATAAAGATTGTTGAAAACAATGAAATGCTGATTGCCGATTGCTATTTGATTTTGCTTTTCAAGTAAAAAAGCAGACAAAAGCAGACCTGCAAAAACAGCGTCAAAAAAAGCCCTGCGGGCTTAAAATGCAAAGGAGCAAACAATGGAAAAATTTATTATCAAATCGTTTAGAGTTATATGCAATATAGGAGTAGTAATAGGTTTTATAGCCGTTTTTATTTTCGGTATTTTCGCGGGCGGGCAGGATAGTTTATTTAATCCGTTTTTGGCGCTTCTGGGCTGGGCGGGCGGATTTATGGCGATAATACTCATTTTTGGCTCTATGTATATTCTGTTTAACATTGCCAACAATGCGCAAAAAATTGCCGATAAAATATCTGCTCAAAATGCGGCAAACTCTAATGGCAGCGTAGAAA
>JAIRQB010000133.1 GCA_031256695.1 Elusimicrobiota bacterium
GGGGGTCGGTATGACAACTTTGAATACTGCCGTTTGTTGTCACTCTTAACTTTCCAATTTCTAATTTTCAACTTTCTTTTTTGATTTCTGTATTTTTATATAATGCCTAAAGAAAAATAAGAGAAAGAACTGCTTTTAACCGCTTTAAAAAAGCGGTTTTTTCTTATATAAGGAGAAAATAAAATGACAAAAAAAATCGGGCTTATTACATCAGGCGGCGATGCGCCGGGAATGAATGCGGCTATAAGAGCCGTTACAAGATATGGAATTTATCTCGGCTATAAAGTAATAGGCATAAAAAGGGGTTTTAAAGGCTTATTGGAAGACGATTTTATAGAGTTAAATTTGCGCTCTGTAAGCGGCATAATAAATAAAGGCGGCACAATTTTGCATACGGGCAGATGTCCTGAAACAAAAACAAGGGCAGGTATGAACAGAGCCGTATCAGTTTTGAAAGAATTAGGAATTGAATCTTTGGTAATTATCGGCGGAGACGGCTCTTTGGCGGCGGGCGCTGAACTTACAAAGCGCTCAATAAAAGTAATCAATATCCCCGCTTCAATAGACAATGATATTTACGGCACAGATGAAACTATAGGCTATGACACCGCTTTGAATACCGCTATTGAGGCTATAGACAAAATAAGAGATACAGCCACAAGCCACGACAGAGTTTTTGTAGTAGAAATTATGGGCAGAGAACACGGCTTTTTAACTCTTGACGTGGGACTTGCGGCAGGGTGTGAATTTATAGTTGTGCCTGAGCGCAAATTCAATATACAAGAGATGATAAGCGCTCTGTCTAATGCCGCAAGAAAAGGCAAGACTTCAGAAATAGTCGCTTTTGCCGAAGGGGCGGGTTCAGCGGCAGATTTTGCGGCAAAAATTCAAAAAGGGTCAAGTTATGAAGTCAGAGTAAGCGCTTTAGGCTATATTCAACGCGGCGGAAATCCCACAGCGCGGACGAGAATGCTCGCTACAATCTTCGGCAAAGAGGCTGTAGAACTTTTACACAAGGGAAAATCAAATCTTTTAGTAGGGCTGACAAACGGCAAAATTTCAACTATGCCTATTGAAAAAGCGATTAAAAATGAAAAGCAACTTGATATAAGCAAACTTGAACTCGCCAAAAATTTATCTTTATAAGGATAAAAAATGATTGAAAAAACAGATGATGTAATTGAAAAAATACAGAGAGGCTCAAATGAGATTTTCTCTATTGCCGAACTCAAAGAGAAACTCAATAAAGGCAAACCTTTAAGAGTTAAACTCGGCGTTGACCCCACCGCCCCAGACCTCCATTTAGGGCATACCGTTTTAATCAATAAATTAAAAACTTTCCAAGATTTAGGACATCAGATTATTTTTTTAATAGGCGATTTTACGGCAAAAATTGGAGACCCGTCAGGGCGCTCTGAAACAAGACCGATGATGACAGATGAGCAGATAGAAAAAAACACTAAAACTTATACAGACCAAGTTTTTAAAATTTTAGACAGGTCTAAAACTATTGTTGATTACAATAGCAGGTGGCTAAAAGATTTAGGCATAGACGGGCTTCTTAAACTTGCCGCAAAAAGTTCTGTCGCTCAAATGCTTGTGCGCGATGATTTTGAAAAAAGATATAAAAGCGGCAAAACTATAAGCATTGTTGAATTTCTATATCCTCTCTTGCAGGCTTTTGATTCTGTGGCGCTAAAAGCCGATGTGGAATTAGGAGGCAATGACCAAAAATTCAATTTGCTTTTAGGCAGAGAAATTCAAAAAGATTATGGGCTTGAGCCGCAAATAGCGCTGACTATGCCGCTTTTAGAAGGCACTGACGGCGTAAAGAAAATGTCAAAGTCTTATAACAATTATATAGCGCTAAACGATTCACCAAAAGATATGTTTGGAAAAATTATGTCTGTATCCGACGAGATAATGTATAAATACTATGAACTTTTAACTCAAAACGATTTAAAAGAAATAAAACTAATGCATCCAAAAGAAGCAAAGACAAAACTCGCATTAGAAATTACAAGCAGATATTTAGGCGAAGTTGCCGCCCAAAATGCAAAAGATGAATTTGAGAGGGTTTTTGCCAAAAAAGATTTGCCCGGCGATATAGAGGAAGTAAAAATTGAAGAAGAGCAGATAAAACTTTCCGATTTATTGTTTAAGACAAGTTTGGTTTCAAGCAAGAATGAAGCGAGACGCTTGATAGAGCAAGGGGGCGTAAAAATTGACAATGTCAAAGTTGAATGCGATGAAATGCTGACGCTAAAAGAGCCTTTTGTTTTACAGGCGGGAAAGAGGAAGTTTAAAAAAGTAAGCAACTAAAAAGACGCAAGCATTTTGCGGCGCAAGAGACTATTTTGTCAATTTTAACGCGCGTAAAAATTGACAATGTCAAAGTTGAATGCGATGAAATGCTGACGCTAAAAGAGCCTTTTGTTTTACAGGCGGGAAAAAGAAAATTCAAAAAAATCAGAAATTAAAAATTATGAATTCATCGCTTATTAAGTTTATAACCCGCTTATCTTAAAACAACTTCCTTTCCTCTCTGCTCTAAAACTTTTAAAGAGCGGACGCGGATTCTTAAATTCTTTAACTCAGGCGCAATTTCATATTCCTCTAAAATTCCGCTCACTTCAACCCAATCATTAGGCTTTGGATAAGATTTGTCCGATATTATTTCAAAACCGGCATATGCATCGGGTCCGCAACAGCCGGGTCCATATCTAAACACGCAATAGATTTTCTCTTTGCCGTTATAAGAGGCGAAAGAATCAAAAATGCCTTCGTATTTTATAACCGTTCCTAAATAAGATTTTGGATTTTTATAGATATTGTTGATTTGAGTTATAAAAAACCTATCCCTAATTTCCAATTCGCCCGCCGAATAAATATCCGTCTGCGCCGCAAAAAGCGCAAAAAGCAAAACAACTGCAAAACAAAATTTCCTCATTTTTTAACTCCTTATAATTTGGACGCTGTTATTTATCCTCTCAATTAGACAAAAGAATAAAAATGCCGCTAAATTCATAACCGCAATAGAAGCGCCTGTCGGTATCTCATATAGATATGAAGCAAACAGCCCGATAAAAAAACAAAATACTGAAATAAACAGAGAACAAATCGCCGTATTTCTAAAAGTCTTGCACACTCTCATAGCGCTGAGCGCCGGAAAAACTATTAAACTTGATATAAGCAAAGCGCCCATCATTCTCATTCCGACGGTAATAGTTACGGCTGTCAGCACAGAGAGCAATGTATTGTATTTTTTGACATTTATGCCGATACTGCGGGCGAAAGTCTCGTCAAAAGTTACGGCGAAAATTTTATTGTAGAACAAGACAAAACAAAGTATTACAACTGCGGCTAAAGCCGCGCTCAAATAAACATCGCTTGAAGTCATAGCCAAAATAGAGCCGAACATATAATTGCAAATATCAAGAGTAAGTCCTTTTGTAAGAGAGACAATCATTATTCCCAAAGCCATAGCGCTTACAGACATCAGAGCGATTAAAGCATCGCCTCTTATTTTTGAATTGGAACTGAGTTTTAACAAGATAAAAGACGCCGCTATAACGCAAGGAACTGAAACCCCCAAAGGCGAAAGGTTAAACGCTGAAGCCGCAGCCAAACTGCCGAAACCCACGTGAGAGAGTCCATCGCCTATCATTGAATACCTTTTTAAAACTAAACTCGCTCCAAGCAAGGAAGAACATATAGAGACAAGAAAACCGACAATTAAAGCGCGGAGGAGAAAATCGTAAGAGAGCATTTCTTTTAATAATTCAAACATAGAGCATTCCTTTTTTTATTTTTTTGAGCCAATATGTAAAAAGTTAAAAATGACAACAAACGGCAGTATCCCAAGTTGTCATACCGACGAAAGTCGGTATCCATTTTATTTCAAACAATACGAAAGAGTGAAAAGTTAAAAGTGACAACAAACGGCAGTATCCCAAGTTGTCATACCGACCCCCGATTAAGACATTCGGGGGTAAACTCCACTCGGAGTTGCCATCTGTAATTGGGGGCAACGGGAGTTGCCCTCTATAAGTTAAGGCAACGGGAGTTGCCCTCTATTAGTTAAGGCAACTCAAGAGTTGCAATCCCAAGTAGAAAGGCAACGGGAGTTGCCCTCTATAGTTAAGGCAACTCAAGTATCCATTTTATTTCAAACAATACGAAAGAGTGAAAAGTTAAAAGTTAAAGTTTCAAGAAATTTTTGGCATATCTGCCCGCAATGTCTAAATCGTGAGAAACAACTGCAATAGCCGTTCCCGCCTCATTTTTTTCTCTAATTCTTTCATAGAGATTTTTAACGGCAGCCGGGTCTAAATTATTGGACGGCTCGTCTAAAATTAAAAGTTTTTCAGCGGCGCAAAAAGCCCTCGCCAATAAAACTCTCTGCCTCTGCCCGCCCGACAATTCTTGATAGGATTTATCCTTAATGCCTAAAATTCCAAAATTGTCCAAATTTTGAAGTATTTTAAGAGATTGCTTTTTTGAATAAAAAGGCAAAAATCCAGTCTTATTTAATATGCCGCAACTGACAGCCTCAAAAACGCTTGCGGGAAAATCCTTTTGAATTGAATTTGTTTGCGGCATATAGCCGATGTCTTGCTGATGCAAATTTTTATCCATAAAAATGCGCCCGCCTATAGGTTTTATAAGCCCTAACAGAGTTTTTATTAAAGCGCTTTTGCCGCAGCCGTTTTGCCCTGAAATGCAAAGATAATCTTGCGGCATAATGTCAAAACTTAAATTTTTAAGCGCCGCTTTTCCTAAATAGCCGCAAGATATATTTTGACAACTTATTAAAGCCACAGCGCCTCCTTTAAATGCTCGGCATTTGTTTTCATAATATCCAAATAAGAAATGCCTTTTTCAAAATCCGTTTTAGAGACATTGTGCGCAGAATGCAATAAGAGTTTTTTTGCGCCGCTTCTTTCAACAATAATATCGGCTATTTTTTGATTTGAAAACTCTATGTAAAAAACTACGGGGATTTTTTCCGTTTTAACTTTATTTATGAGGAAGGCTATTGTCTTGGCGCTCGGCTGCGTTTCAGTTGAACAGCCGGGGAATGCGGCAAAATACTGCAATTTCAATTCATCTGCAAGATAACGGAAAGGAAATCTGTCGCCTACTACGATGGTTTTTCTTTTGCCGCCTTTTGCAATGCTTTGCAATTCCTCGTCTAAATTCTCTAATTGTTTTATATAAGCGCTGGTATTTTTTTGATATGCGCGAGCATTTTTTGGGTCTGCTTCTTGCAAAATTTCGCAAAGAGATTTGACTATCTCAATGGCATTTTTAGGAGAAGTCCAAATATGCTCGTCATATTCTTTTTCTTCGCCGCCTTCTTCAGCGTCTTGTTCATCGTCTTGCATTCCCTCAACTAACTCTTCTTCTACGGGGTCAATTAAATTCATCAAGGCGATAATTTTTTTGTCGGAGGCGTCCATTGATTTTAAAATTTTGTCTATCCAAGCGTCGGATTCCCCGCCTATATAAATAAAAATATCGCTGTTTTTTATTTTTATTATGTCTTGCGGAGTAGGCTCAAAAGAATGACTTTCAGCCCCAGGGGCAATTAGCATTTCTATATCGGCAAGTCCTTTTGTTATCTGTCTTGTGAAATCATATTGCGGGAAAATTGAAACTACAATTTTTAATTTTTCATCTTGAGCGGGATTGTTTTTCTTTTGTTGTCTGTTTATAACTGTAAAAACTCCCATTATAAAAATTGCAATTAAAACTCCCGCGCTTATAAATTTTTTCATATAGTATCCTTTTGATGATATATCCTTCTGTAAGTTAAAAGTAATGTCATAGCGCGGCGCAAACGCATAGCGCGG
>JAIRQB010000198.1 GCA_031256695.1 Elusimicrobiota bacterium
ACTTACACAACGGGCAAGATTTTTTTCATATCTCAACTCCTTTTGAGATAAATAGTATCAATAAAATCATTTATAGACGAGAAAATTGCCTTTTTTGTTCATTTTCAACTGCACTTTTTGAGTATTATCCCCGCAATGACACACTGGGGACTTGCGTGCGCTGATGAGCGCGTTAACTCCCGCCTTGCTTCCCGTATTCATAATTCATAACTCATAACTCTTAACTTCTTAATTTTAAAATGGATTGCGGCTTCCGCCGCAATGACACCGGGACGACATAACTTCGCTTGACACCGTTTCTAAACTGCCTTTTTCCTTAACTCTTAAGAGTTATTTGGCGGAGTTTTTTGCCGACTTTACTTCTTAGTGTCGGCTTGCCGACTTTAATTCTTAGTGTCGGCTTGCCGACTTTAATTCTTGGTGTTGGTTACTCCGCCAAATTACTCAATTAACTTTTAACTCAGTTGACCATTAACTTCACCTGTCTTGTTTATGAAAATGAGTGTGCAGGAGTTTGTGAGACATCTCGCTGAGAGGCTGCTTGAGATATTCTTTATATAGAGTTTGAATATCGGGGTTTTGATGAGATTTTCTGAGAGTATTTGCGCTGTCTATATCAAAGAGGGCTTGTCTTCTCAACTTTTTGACTTCAAGATTTACAGGTATGGGTTGTCCGCCGCCGCCGATACAGCCGCCGGGACAAGCCATTATCTCTATAAAATGATAATCAATTTGCCCTTTTTTAAGTTTTTCCAAAATCTCTTTTGCCGCTCTTAAAGTATGGACTACCGCTACTTTTACTTTCTTGCCGGCAATATCAAGTTCTGCTTCTCTTATATTTTCCATACCGCGCACAGCATTGTAATCTACCGCCTTTAAGTCTTGCCCCGTCAAAACATCTGCGGCTGTTCTTAAAGCGGCTTCCATAACTCCGCCCGTAGTTCCAAAAATAACTGCGGCTCCCGTCCCGCTGCCGAGCGGGGAGTCAAAATTTTCTTCTTTAAGATTTGGGAAATCAATGCCCGCTTCTCTAATCATTCGCCCGAGTTCGCGTGTGGTAATCACTATGTCAATATCTTTAAAGCCTGAAGAATTTATATGAGGTCTGTCGGCTTCGGCTTTTTTTGCCGTGCAAGGCATCACTGAAACGCTTATTATATTTGCGGGGTCAATGCCTGCTTTTTTAGGATAATAGGTTTTAACTATAGCGCCGAACATCCCTTGCGGCGATTTTGCCGTTGAAAGATGAGGCAATAATTCAGGATATTGCATCTCTATAGTATTTACCCACCCTGGACTGCAAGAGGTTATCATAGGCAAAACTCCGCCTTTTGTAAGCCTCTCTATAAATTCATACCCTTCCTCCATAATTGTTAAATCGGCGCCGAAATTGGTGTCAAAGACTTTGTCAAAACCCAATTTGCGCAAAGCCGCCGCCATTTTTCCTTCAACATTTGTCCCGGCAGGCATACCAAACTCTTCTCCAAGCGCCGCTCTGACTGAAGGAGCGGTTTGAACTACAACTATTTTGCCTTCTGCATTTATAGCGTCCCAAACTTTTTCAGTGTCGTCTTTTTCAACTATAGCGCCCGTAGGGCAAACGGCAGAGCATTGCCCGCAATAAGAGCAATCCACTCCGCTCAAATCCTTTTCAAAAGCAGGCGACACTATAGTGTCAAAGCCTCTTTGCGCAAAAGAATAGACGCTCATATCCTGCACGTCGCGGCAAACGCGTATGCAGCGCCCGCATAAAATACATTTAGATAAATCCCTAACCAAAGAAGGATTGCTTGAATCTTTGGGGTGATATTTTCTCATAGCGCCTTCAAATCTAATATTCCTAACTCCTAAATCTGCGGCTGCCGCTTGTAATTGGCAATCGCAACTTTTTTGACAAGACAAACAGACTTTCGGGTGATTTGCCAATAAGAGTTCTATCACCAATTTGCGCGCTTTTCTGACCTTTGGAGTATTGGTATTTACAATCATTCCCTCCGCCGCGGGATAGACGCAAGAGGCTACGAGAGTCCTTGCCCCTGAAGCCTCAACTACGCAGAGGCGGCAAGCGCCTTCAGCGCAAAGTTCAGGGTGATAACAAAGAGTGGGAATATGAATGCCTGCGCCCTTTGCCGCTTCTAAAATAGTTGAATTTTTAGGCGCTTTCACTTCTTGTCCATTGATAGTTAAAGTTATTGTTTCCATTTTTACGCTCCTATTTTTATAGCCTTAAAGGGACACGCTGTTTTACAGGCGCCGCATTTTATACAGACTTTCTCATCTATCGCATATCTTTTTTTAGGTTCTCCGCTGATTGCCTTTACGGGGCATTGCTTTGCGCAAAGTCCGCAGCCCTTGCAAAGTTCTGTGATATTATAAACTGCCAATTTTTCACAAGCGCCTGCGGGGCATTTTTTCTCTTTTATATGCGCTTCGTATTCATATCTGAAATACTTCAATGTGCTTAAAACAGGATTTGGCGCTGTCTGCCCTAATCCGCATAAAGCAGTTTGTTTTATATTTACAGCGAGGTCTTCAAGAAGTTCTATATCGCCTTCTCTGCCTGAACCTTCAGTAATTCTTGTAAGAATTTCAAGCATTCTTTTAGTGCCTTCTCTGCAGGGGGCGCATTTGCCGCAAGACTCTGATTGAGTGAAATTCAAAAAGAATTTAGCCACATCAACCATACAAGTATCTTCGTCCATTACCACAAGACCGCCGCTGCCCATCATAGCGCCTGCCGCAGTTAAAGAATCGTAATCTATTTGCAAATCAAGCAAGTTTTCAGGCAGACACCCGCCCGAAGGTCCGCCTATTTGAACCGCTTTAAACTTTTTGCCTTTATTTATTCCGCCGCCTATATCGTAAATAATCTCTCTCATTGTAATTCCCATAGGGACTTCAGCAAGACCTGTATTATTTATTTTACCCGTCAAGGCGAAAACCTTTGAGCCTTTGGATTTTTCCGTTCCAAAACTCGCATACCAATCCCCGCCGTTTAAAATTATTGAGGATATATTTGCGAAAGTTTCAACATTGTTTATATTGGTAGGTTTGCCCCAAAGACCGGCTATTGCCGGGAAAGGCGGACGGGGGCGCGGCATACCGCGGTTTCCCTCTATTGAGGCTATAAGAGCCGTCTCTTCTCCGCATACAAAAGCGCCTGCTCCTTCTTTTATATGAAGAGTAAAATTAAAGTTTCCGCCGAATATATTTTTACCTAAAAGCCCTTCTTTTTCAGCCTGCTCTATGGCTATTTTTAATCTTTTTACCGCAAGAGGATATTCGGCTCTGACATAAATATACCCTTCATCTGCGCCTATAGCATAGCCGCAAATAGCCATACCTTCTAAAACTTTATGCGGGTCGCCTTCTAAAACGCTCCTGTCCATAAAGGCGCCGGGGTCGCCTTCATCGGCATTGCAGACTACATATTTTTTAGGTCCGGCAGATTTTGAGGCAAATTGCCATTTTAAGCCTGTGGCAAAACCGGCGCCGCCGCGCCCTCTAAGACCTGATTTTAAAACTTCAGATACAACTTCTTCAGGCTTCATTTTTGTTATTGCTTTTGACAAAGCGGCATATCCATCGTGAAAAATATATTCGTCTATTGATTCAGGGTCGCTCCTGCCGCAATTTAAAAGCACCAGCCTTTTTTGGAGTTTGTAGAAAGGAATTTCGTCTTGCTGCGGAAATGCCCCGTCTGCATTTTTATAGACGAGTTCTTCAACTATTTCATTTCCGATTACGCTTTTCTCAATAATGTTTTCGCAATCGGCAAGAGAGACCTTTGTATAAAGATACCCGACGGGTGAAATTAAAACCAAAGGACCCATTTCGCAAAATCCGTGACAGCCGCCTTTTTTTATGCCGATATTCCCGTGGGGCTCTTTTACAAATTCAACGCTGCAGAGCAGATTCTTTTCAGCGAGCAGAGTTTTAAATTTTTCATAGATTTCAAAAGAGCCGCTTGATACGCAGCCTGTTCCGCAACAGACAAAAATTGTTTTTGCTTCGCGTTTAGACAAGGCTTCATACTCTTGGCGTCTTTTTTGTAAGTCTTGCAAAGTCTTAATCATAATGGCGCTCCTTTTATAATGTGATTATCCTCTATTGATATTTTTCCAAAATGCCTTTGATTTTTTCAGCAGTCAATCTTCCGTGCGTGTCATTGTTGATTTGCATTACAGGCGCAAGACCGCAAGCGCCTATGCAGGCTACCGTCTCCAAAGTGAAACGCAAATCTTTAGTCGTCTGCCCCGCCTTTAATCCAAGCGCTTCCTCTAAAGTCTGTAAGATTGTTTTTCCGCCTCTGACATGGCAAGCAGTGCCTTGACAAGCCCTTATGATGTGCTTTCCGCGGGGATTTAGGTGGAATTGAGCGTAAAAAGTCACAACTCCATAGACTTTGCTAATTGGGATATTCAGTTCTTTGGCTATCTCAAAAAGAACATCTTTGGGCAAATAGCCGTATTCTTCTTGAGCGGCTTGCAAAACAGGTATTAGAGACCCTCTTTCCATACTCTTGTATTTCTCAAAAATGGGTCCGAGTTTTTTGAGATTCGTTTCTGCCGATGCGTCCATAAAAGCCTCCTAAATTAAAATAGTTGCTGTTTTATATTAAAAAAAGCCGAATTTGCTTTGCAAAAACGGCGAATTTTATTTATTTCTAAATTTTCAAAATATTCTCTATAAGAAAAATCACGGCAAGACCTGCAAAAAACATAAATGGGACTATTCTGTTTTTAGATTTGTGAGTTTCCGGTATTAAATCCGCCGATGCGAGAAAAATAAAAGACCCCGCCGCCGCCGCAAGCAAGGCTGACAGAGTTGTTTGAGAAATTCCGCCTAGCAAAGATAAACCGCATATAGTTCCTATCGGAGTGAAAGCCGACATAATGCCCGACAAAAGCGCTATTTTTTTCTTTGAATATCCATTGTGTATTAAAATTGCAGATATTGCCGTTCCATCAGGCAATTTATGGAGCAGTATAGCCAAAGATGTCCAAAGTCCCAGTTGAAAATCAGCCTCAAAGCCTATAGCGATTATCAAGCCGTCTATAAAAGAATGTAAAGACAAACCGAAAGTTGAAAAAAAGCCTAAATAGCGGAAACAATCCTCTTCATGCGTTTCGTCGCGGCAGGGGTGGAATAAAAGGATAAATTGCAAAAAGAACATAGCGGAGAATCCAGCCAAAAGATAATAAGCAGATTTTTCTCCCATTGCAATGCTTTCAGGCAATAAACAGAGAAAAGATATCGCTATCATTACCCCAGCCGCGAAATTTACAAAGTATAAAGAGCGCTTTTTTGTCCAATTAGAAAAATAGACGATAAGCAAAGAGCCGAAAAAGCAAGACAATCCCGCCGCAAAAGAATAAATAATTTCCATAGAAGTCCTATAAGTAAAATGCCTGAGCGTTTTTTTTGCTTTTTAATTTTGCATAGTTTTGCTTTGCCTTTCTTT
>JAIRQB010000091.1 GCA_031256695.1 Elusimicrobiota bacterium
AAAAAGAGAAGGATATTGCAATGGATTTACTCTGGGTTCGCACGGACAATACTTTGTAGATAGACAATCTTCAAAAAATATTCAGTTTCCATATGAAAGTTATGCCGCTCACTATTGTCTTGGAATACTTTACACAAGAAATGAAAACATTGATGAGAAAAAGATATACAAATTAGACGATATCGTAAGTATTGCTTCAGTAATCAAAAATATAGAATTCTTTTTTATTGAAAAATGGAAAATTGCCAGCGATAAAAGCGGCAGCGGAAATACGGCTAATATCGGGAGTGTGAAAAAAATTGATGATTTACTTTTCGGGAATGGAACTTTTGCGAAATACGGCGAGACTATTTTTGACGATTACTGGATAAATTACGGCAAGATTACAATAAAAAACAAGAATGGGAATCTTAAAAAAATTACAAATATAGATGAATTTTTACAGTATAGAGGAATTCTCAAAAAATGAAATTGATTAGACCGCCTATCAAATGTCAGGGAATAAAAATAAAACTTGTCCCTTGGATTAAAGACAAAATTTCAAACATTTCAAATTATGAAGTGTGGTATGAGCCTTTTATGGGTTCGGGCGCTGTGGGTTTTAATATTGAACCGAATACAGCCGTTTTTGGCGATACAAATCCGCACTTAATAAAATTTTATAACGATATAAAGTCTGAAACTATTACTTATAAATCTGTTAAAGAGCATTTGACTCAAGAATCTTTTAAATTGTTAGCAGGCAAAGACGGTTATTATAAAGAAGTCCGCGAAAGATTTAATAAAACTCCAAACTCTTTTGATTTCATTTTTTTAAACAGATGCTGCTTTAATGGAATGATACGATTCAATTCTAACGGAAAATTCAATGTCCCTTTTTGCCAAAAACCAAATAGGCTTTCAAAATCTTATATCACGAAAATAAGCAATCAAATTAAAGAAGTTAGCGGCATTATAAAACGCAATAATTATTCTTTTGCCGTATGCAATTTTAATGAATTGATAAGCAGAGCCTCTGCCGGCGATATCATTTATTGCGACCCTCCTTATATAGACAGATATTGCGATTATTTTAACGGCTGGAAGCAAGAAGATGAAATCAATCTTTTTGAATGCCTAAATAAAACAGAAGCGAAATTTATTCTCTCAACTTGGCACAGCAATAAATATAGAAAAAACTCATATATAGAAAAGATATGGGATAATTTTTTTATAGATACTAAAGAGCATTTTTATTATCTTGGAGCAAGTCAAAAAAATAGAAATGCTGTAAGGGAAGCGCTTGTTTCCAATTTTAAAGATAACAGCGTCTCTAAAAATAAAGTTTTTGACTTTCATCATCGGCAAAACTTCAGACAGACTATTTTGATATAAAGCATAAAAAATGCAGGTAAAACAGGGGGACTTGTGAAAAAGTTTTTTTTACCGGTTATCGTTTTGTTTTTAGCGCTTTCAGCCTCGGCGCAAGAGAATTTTACTTTTGGAGAGATTTGGGCTTATCTCTCAAGCGGAGAAGAGAGTTCTCTAAAAGCATCTTATCCTATTACCGATATAGGATATTTCGGCGCAGATATAAATTGGGCGGGCAAACTTGTAAATGTTCCAGACAGAAAAAAAATCAAAAATTTTAAAGGCAGAGTTCATCTTGTAGCGGCTCAAGTCAGCAACCGCGCTGTTACTCATTTCGTTTTAGACCCGAGTTTGCCTTTCAGAGATAAATTGATTGACGATATAGTCAAGGCTTCTGCAAATTTTGACGGGGTTCAAATTGATTTTGAATTAGTGCCCACTTCCGACAGAAATAATTTTTATTCATTTCTTTCAATTTTAAAGAAAAAACTTGGGAAAAAAACTTTGAGCGTCGCTGTATCAGCGCGGATAAAATATATTGACGACGCATATGAGTATGAAAAAATAGCCGCTATTGTTGATAGGGTTATCGTGATGGGCTATGACGAGCATTGGTCAAGCAGCGCGCCAGGCTCAGTCGCTTCTTTGGATTGGTGCAAAAAGACGGCGGAATACGCTCTTAAAACAATTCCGCGGGAAAAATTTGTAATGGGTATGCCTTTTTACAGCCGCGCTTGGAGCAATATAAACCCCGCTAAAGCCTATAAATATTCAGGTTTAAAAAAATTGACGGCTGATAAAAATATAACTCAAATTGAATTCAAAGACGGCGCGCCTTTTTTTACCTATCAAGAAACCGTAAATGTGACAGTGTTTTTTGAAGACAGCGCAACGGCGGTTTTAAGGTTTCAAATTTATTCCTCTATGAATATAAAAAATATCGCTTTTTGGCGTCTCGGGCAAGAAGACCCCGCCGTTTGGCAAGCGTTAAAAAAGCAATAAGTTTAAATTAAAAAATATAAGGAGCATTTATGTTAGCGAAACTTTTAGGCGCTGTTTTCGGCTCTCAAACTCAAAGAGATATTAAATCCATTTTGCCGATAGTTGAAAAAACTAATTCCTTTGAGGAGTCAATAAAAAATCTAACAGATGAAGAATTAAAAAATAAAACTGTTGAATTTAGACAGAGATTAGAAAACGGAGAAAGCCTTGACGAACTTTTGCCCGAAGCCTTTGCCTGCGTCAGAGAAGCCTCAATTAGAACTTTAGGTCTTAGGCATTTTGACGTTCAAATTATAGGCGGATACGTTTTGCACACTGGACGCATTGCTGAGATGAAAACAGGCGAGGGGAAAACTCTTGTTGCCACTCTTGCCGCATATTTAAACGCGCTGCCGCAAAAAGGCGTCCATATAGTTACAGTAAACGATTATCTTGCGCAAAGAGATAGAAAGTGGATGGGCGTAATTTATGAAAAGTTAGGGCTTACAGTCGGCAATATATCAAACGATTCAAGCAGAGAAGAAAGAAAAGCCGCATATAATTGCGACATAACATATGTGACAAACAATGAAATAGGTTTTGATTATTTAAGAGACAATATGACGCAAAGCAAAGAGGACAGAGTTTTAAGAGATTTGCATTTTTGCATTATTGACGAAGTTGACTCCATTTTAATTGATGAAGCGAGAACCCCTCTCATAATATCGGGCGCGGGAGAAAAATCAACCGACAAATATTATCTCTGCAATAGAATTGTCCCGATGTTGAAAGGGCGCAAAATTACTGAGAGCGAAGAAGTAAAGGCAAAATATGAAGGCGTGGATTTATCAAAAGGATACGATTATTTAATAGACGAGAAAAACAAATCGGTAGTTTTAACCGAGCAGGGAGTTCAAAAATCCGAGAAAATTTTAGGCGTCAAAAACATATACGACGATTTGCAGTCTGAGTGGGTTCACCATATAACTCAATCTTTGCGCGCGCATAATTTATATCACAGGGATATTGAATATGTCGTAAAAGACGGCGAGGTAATTATAGTTGATGAATTTACGGGGCGTCTTATGCCGGGGCGGAGATGGTCTGAGGGTCTCCATCAGGCTGTTGAGGCTAAAGAGAATTTGAGAATAGCGGAAGAAAATCAAACTCTTGCGACAATCACTTTTCAAAACTTTTTTAGAATGTATAAAAAAATAGCGGGTATGACGGGGACAGCCGCTACTGAGGCTTCAGAATTTTGGGAAATATATAAATTGGCGGTTATTGAAATTCCAACCAATAATCCGATGATAAGGCAGGATTTTGCCGATGTAATTTACAGGACGGAAAAAGAAAAAGACGCCGCTATAGTTTCAGAAATTGAAAAATGTTGGCGGACAGGACAGCCTGTTTTAGTAGGCACTCGCTCAATAGAAAAGTCTGAAAAAATTTCAGCAATGCTGCGCAAAAAGGGAATTCCACATCAAGTTTTAAACGCCAAATATCACGAAGCGGAAGCCCAAATTATCGCAAATGCCGGCGCTAAAGCGGCTGTCACAATCGCTACGAATATGGCGGGCAGAGGAACTGATATTGTTTTAGGCGCGGGCGATTTATCTCAAAACAGCGAGATAAAAAAACTCGGCGGTCTGCACATAATAGGCACAGAAAGGCACGAGTCGCGCCGCATAGACAATCAACTTCGCGGACGCTCGGGGCGTCAAGGCGACCCGGGTTCTTCAAGATTTTTTCTCTCTATGGAAGATGAATTGATGAGGCTTTTCGGCTCTGAGAGAATGTCTGTAATAATGCAGAAATTAGGATTGCAGGAAGGAGAAGATATTCAGCATCCTTGGATTACAAAGGCGGTAGAAGGCGCTCAGAAAAAAGTTGAAGCGATGAATTTTGACATAAGAAAACAACTGATAGATTTTGATAATGTGATGAATAAACAAAGAGAAGCCGTCTATAATTTGCGCAATGAAATACTTGAAGGCGGGGATATTACAAACACTATAAAGGATATGATGGCTGAATCCATTGAGGAAAAACTATCAGAATGGACTCAATCAAAATATCCCGAAGAATGGGATTTTGCAAGCATAGAGGCTTGGATAGCGAGGAGTTTCGGCATTAAATACGACACCAAAGAAATTCAAGAAGCGGCTAATTTAAATCAAGTTGTTTTAAACGACGAGGTAAAAGAAAAAGTTTTAAGCAGGTATGAAGAGAGGAAAAATGAACTCGGCGCTGAAATTTTAGAACATATACAAAGAATGATACTTTTGCAGATGATTGATTCTTCTTGGCGCGACCATTTATATGAATTAGACCAGTTGAGACGCGGAATAGGTTTTAGAGCATATGCGCAAAAGGACCCGAAAATTGAATATCAAAAAGAGTCTTTCGCTCTTTTTGAATCTATGATGAAAAGAATAAGAGACAATACAATAGAGTATATTTTTAGAGTTCAAGTGATTTTAGAGCAAAGACCTCATTTGCAAACTCAAAATGCCGCCGCCTCTCAAACGGCAAATCAAAATCAAATTCAAAACAACCGCCAACTTGGACAAAATCCCCATATACAAAACGCCAAACAAAAGAACGCTCAAGCAAAAAACGGAAATCAAAGCAATGAAATACATAAAATTGGGCGCAATGACCCCTGCCCTTGCGGCAGCGGAAAGAAATATAAAAAGTGTTGCGGGAAATAATTTTATTTTGAATTCAAAGGGTATATTCA
>JAIRQB010000082.1 GCA_031256695.1 Elusimicrobiota bacterium
GCCGTTTATTCCGCCGTCAAAGCCGGGATAATTTTCTATATTGTCGGTAAGCGCCATCAGACCGCCGCTGCCTTGTTTTTCAAGAAGAATAGTTTTAAGTTTCGCTCTTGAAGCATATATCGCAGCCGATAGACCCGCTGGACCGCCGCCTATTATTAAAACATCGCATATCATAATTGTCTCCTGCTTTAATTACATCAAAAATTACGCTTAAAAATGCTCGGCAATGCCGAGTGTTTTTTCCCACTCTCTGGAAATTCCTTGAAAAAAGCCCGTATATCTTTTAAGCAAGTTTCCGTCTTTGCCAATAATTATAAAAGAGGGAATTGCCGATATTTGATAATCCCTTGCAACAGCGCTTTTTTCGTCAAGCAAAATGGGATAGTTCAGCCGCCTGCTTTTCATAAAATCTAAAATTTTTGATTTTTTATCGCCTAAATTTATGCTTATTACAACTATGGCGGGATTGTTTGAGGTTTTTTTA
Source organism: Elusimicrobiota bacterium (assembly GCA_031256695.1). Lineage (GTDB taxonomy): Bacteria > Elusimicrobiota > Endomicrobiia > Endomicrobiales > Endomicrobiaceae > JAIRQB01. The sequence goes on from JAIRQB010000082.1 coordinate 485, forward strand.
TGCAGTTCTGCAACGGCTGGAATAGATTCTCGGCACGGCGGACACCAAATAGCCCAGAAATCTATAAAAACAGTTTTGCCCTTGAAATCCGAAAGTTTAACCGTCTTTCCATCTAAATCCTGCAGAGAGAATTCCGGCGCCTTTTGGGCAAAAACAGTCAAGGCAGTCAAAAATAATGCCGAAAGAAAAACTAAAACTTTATAGGACATCGTCTATAATCTTTTTTAAGTCATTTTTCTGTTTAAAACCTACGATTTTTTGAATCTGTCCGCCATTTCTAAAAAATATCAAACTTGGTATGGAAGTAATCTGATACTTAGCCGATAAATTCATATTTTCGTCGGTATTTATTTTACATACTTTGATTTTATCTGCATATTCTTGAGCGATTTCCTCAATAACAGGCGATAACATTTTGCAAGGTCCGCACCAAGGCGCCCAAAAATCCGCTAAAACAAGTTTATCGCTTTTCAAAACTTCATTTTCAAAATTGTTTTCATTTATTTCTGTAGTCATAACACAACTCCTATATTTTTATTTAAGCCTTTTGAAAGACTTTTTATTTTATTTTAAGCCGCGGAAGTATTCCAAAATCAGCCGCAAAGCGATTTTTCTATAACAAAATTTGTTAAAAAAAACAATGATTTTTAATTTATAAGTTTCACAGATTTATTCTTGCTGAAAACCGCTCTAAAATCTTGTTCTCTAATCGGCGCGCGCCGTATTTTTAAAGCGCAGGCATCCTAAATTTTCTAATTTGTTTTCGCTCTAATTAAGGCGCGTCTTATGAACGGCGCTTTTATTTCATTATCAAATATAAAAAGCATATACCTATGAGAATACTCTATATCAAATTTTCCTTGTCCGTATTTCTCTATTATTTCTTTTAAAGCAGCCCCATCGCCTTGTCTACGATAGGCGCAAAATATCAAACTCAGCCCCCCCCCCCCCCCATTCTTTGCAATATAGACTTTCCGCCTTTTAGAGCATTGACTTCTGCTCCTTCTATATCGGCTTTTATAAAATTTACTTCCATATCTTTAAAAAAGGCATCTAACGTAGTTTTTCTATTGCCGACCTTATCTGAAATATATTTATTAATAATCGTCGTTTTTTCTTTATAAGGGGCGAAAGTCCTCTCTAATGCCTGTATCCAGTTTGGTTCGCTTTCAAACAAAAATATCTTTTTGGCGTCTTGCGCATATTTTAAAGCCCAAATGCCTTCAGCCGCGCCTATGTCTGCTATGACGTCCCCCGGCTTTGGAATATACTTTTTTGTTTCATATCTGTGCGGAGAAGCCGCATCTTGCTCTATACATAAACCTCTAAAATAATTTATGCAAGCGGCAATAGTCCACCCTTTTGGAAAATACATTCTTTTGCCTTCATATAAAACAAAATGCATTTCATAAATTTCATCTAAAAACACTTCAACGGGGATGCTATTTCCTTTAAGCGCAAAACTATAAGGGAATACGCTGAAAACATTTTCTTTTAGATAATCCCTAACTTCAATGGTTTCTGCGTCTTGTTCATCGTATTTTAAATTTAAAAAATAATTTCTTATTTCGCTTTCTCTTGGATGCTTGCGGTAATAATGTTCTAAATGCTTTTTGCGTAAAATCTCGGAAATACCGAAAGGGCAAAGCCATTCCAAACGGGCTTTTAGCCAGTTTTTTATCAATCGTCTAATCGCATTCTTTTTCCATAAATGGACATATACTTTTTTTATGCTTTCCATAGAGAAACCTTTTGTTTTTTTAAGTTGATTAAAAATTGAGAGAAGGGCAAATTGCTGTTATTCTGCAGTATAGACAATGACGGTTTTTGCGGCGCTGATATCGCTGTCTGGGGAAGGATTTTGCGATATGATTGTGTCTTTATCAACAACTTCTTTTGAGGGCATTGTTTTAACTTCAAGAGTCAAATTGCGTCTTTGAGCCATCTCTTTGGCTTGGCTTAATTTTCTCTTTATAAAATTAGGCATAAGTTTTATGTCAGAAGGCGGCTCTCCGTCTGAAACTATGACATTTACTATATCCCACTTATTGGCAATAGAACCGGATTTAGGGTCTTGGGACATAATATTGCCTTTGTCAACATTGACAGAATATTTGTTTGAGACCTCGCCAAAAGTCAAACTGACGCCCTTTAGCGCTATATCGGCATTGCGTATAGACATATTTGTCAAATCAGGCACATAAATTGTTTCCCCGCCTCTGCTGACATATACTCTTATGGCTTTTCCTTCCCTAACTCTCATTCCCGACTGAGGGGTTTGCCTTGAAATCACTCCCGGCGGCATATCTGCGCTAAATTCATCGCCTGTTTTTATCATAGCGAGTTTATATTCTGCAAGTTCAGAGAGGGCATCAGCAACATTTTTCTTTACAATATCAGGCACAATAACTTCTTTTTTATTATGCGTGATAATATCCATAATCCTATTGAAAGAAAAATAGAAAGCAACTATGGCAAGGATTGCAATTATCGCTATACGTCCCCACTTCAATTTAAATTTCAATTCA
>JAIRQB010000126.1 GCA_031256695.1 Elusimicrobiota bacterium
ATAGAAGCGAGTTCTTTTGCAAAATTATTCATACCGTCTTTGTCTTTTTCGCCCGCGGCATTTTTGCCTTCCTCTTGCGGATAAAATCTTAAGTTTTCAAGCAGCATAATTTCGCCCGCTTTTAAATTTTTAGCCGTCTCTTTTGTTTTAGGGGATATGCAATCGCCTTCTATAAATTCAACAGGCTTATTTAACAGTTCGCTAAGTCTTTTTGCTGCGGGCTTTAAACTCATTGATGGGACAACTTTGCCTTTTGGTCTTCCTAAATGCGACATAAGAATAATAGCGGCATTTTGCCCGAGCAAATACTCTATAGTAGGCAGAGTTGCCGTAATTCTTTTGTCATTTGTTATTTTGCCATCAGCGTCAAGCGGGACATTGTAATCTACGCGCACTAAAACCTTTTTCCCGGAAACATCTAAATCTTTAAGAGTTTTTTTCATTTGAGCCTCCTTAAATAAAATAAAAACAAAGGCTTCCGCCTGTATTTAGGGGGAAGCCTTAAGTTTATAAACAAAATTTAAATGCAAAACTGCTTTTATTAACCATTCACTTTTTTCATATAGCCTATAAGGTCTAATACTTTGCTGGAATAACCCCATTCATTGTCATACCAAGATATGACTTTGACAAAAGTATCGGTTAAGGCTATGCCGGCTTTTGCGTCAAAAATTGAAGTTCTGGGATCTCCTATGAAATCTGAAGAAACGACATCATCTTCTGTATATCCGAGTATGCCTTTCAATTCTTTTTCAGACGCTTCTTTCATAACGCTTTTAATTTCATCGTATTTTGCCGGTTTTGCCAAATTGACGGTTAAATCTACAACAGAAACATCAAGAGTTGGAATACGCATAGACATACCTGTCAATTTTCCGTTTAAAGCGGGAATCACTTTGCCTACAGCCTTTGCCGCTCCTGTTGAAGACGGTATTATATTGCCTGATGCCGCTCTGCCGCCTCTCCAATCTTTTGCAGAAGGCGCATCAACTGTCTTTTGAGTGGCTGTAGTAGCGTGGACTGCGGTCATCAAGCCGTCCAAAATGCCGAATTTATCGTTTAAGACCTTTGCGATTGGCGCTAAACAATTTGTAGTGCAAGAAGCATTAGAGACTATTTGCGTTCCTTTCTTATAAGAATCTAAATTGACTCCGCATACAAACATCGGAGTATCGTCTTTTGAAGGCGCAGACATCACAACGTATTTAGCGCCCGCATCTATATGAGCCTGAGCCTTATCTTTGGAAAGGAATAGACCAGTGGACTCAACTACATATTCCGCGCCTGCTTCGCCCCATTTTAAATCCGCAGGGTTTTTTTCAGCAGTAACGCGTATAGATTTGCCGTTTACTATGAGATTGCCGTCTTTTACCTCAACGGTCCCCTTAAAAGCGCCGTGAATTGTGTCATACTTGAGCATATATGCCATATACTCAACGCTGATTAAATCATTGATGCCCACAATTTCAATGTCGCTGCGTCCTTGCGCCGCTCTAAAAACAAGGCGCCCAATGCGTCCAAAACCATTGATACCTACCTTAATTGCCATAAAAGCCTCCTTTTTTTGCTTTTTTTATGCTTTTTTGCGGTTATTTTGAATGATTTTTATCGGTTTTTACATTGCGAAATGCGTCAAAATAAGCGGTTTTTGTAGGAAAGCGAGGGCAATGCTATAAAATCGGGCATTTATTGTCAAAAACATTGACTATTGACGGCTTTTTAAGATAAAATCCGCCCGTTTTTATGCTGTTTGAGAGGGCCTGTAGCTCAGTTGGTTAGAGCAATCGACTCATAATCGATTGGTCGTAGGTTCAAGTCCTACCAGGCCCAGTTAAAACTGATTGAAAAATCAATAAAATTTTGGAAAAACACTGAAAAACCTTTGATAATTGCGAAATCAGCGCAAATCAAAGGTTTTTTTAATAAATAGCAGATATTTGGGTAGTTAGCTCAGCGGAAGAGCGCTCGCCTCACACGCGAGAGGTCATATGTTCAAATCATATACTACCCATACCTCTCCCAAAACTCTATTTTTGCCTTAAACGGCAAAAGAGTTTTGAGTTGGCAGGGCGCAAATTTTGTCAGAAGCGCCCCCGCTTCGTCTTTTACTTCTTTAAAAGCGGAGCAAGAGTTATTTGCGGGCGCAAAATACTCAAATATCTCTGCATTTTTTAGTGTTCAGACTTCAAAAATCCTGCATCAGTTTCCTATAAGATTAAAAAGGAGGAAATATGTCTTTAAAAGAAGATTTGTCAGCGCTTGAGGAATTACAGTTTTTTGACGATAAAATAGAGAATTTCAATAAAATGATTAAGGCTGCTCCCATTGAAATTGAAAAGAAAAATAAAGAATTGGAAGGCAAAAAGAATGAAGTTGACGCTTTAAAGAGAGATTTTGTCTCTGTGTCCTCTTATATAAAGGAGCAAGAGGCTTTGCTCGCTCAAAAAGAGCAATCTATATCTAAATTCAATGTGGAATTAAATTCAGCAAAGACAAATGAAATTTATTCCTCTCTTATGCTCCAAATAAATAAGGCAAAAGCCGATATAAGCGCCATTGAGGACAAAATTTTAGAGTTTTTAGAGAAAACTGACGATAAAAGCATTGCGCTGAAAAATGCTGAAAAAGAATTGAAAGAATTTGAAATTCAAATAAAAAAAGATATTTCGCAGATACAGGACAATGCTGAAAACGCCGCAAAAGAAATTGTCTTTGTTGAAAAATCAAGGACAGAGCATAAAGAAAAAATCTCAAAGGCTGTATTAGAGCAGTATGAAAGAATTCGCGGCGGGCGGCATTCTCAGGGTCTTGCTTATATAGAAAAGGGGAGTTGTTCCGTTTGCGGTATGGTTTTAAGACCGCAGTTGATAAATCAGGCGCAAAAATTTACGGATTTAGTCTATTGCGACGGCTGTTCGCGTATTTTGTTTTATAAGTGAAATAAATAAGTTTGATACAGCAAGCATTTATGCGGTTGGGATGTAAAGATACGCGTTAAGGAATGAAAAGTATGAACTCCACAGCGAGAAGTTTTGATTTTTTTCAAGATATTGTTGAACGAATGCCGTTTCAGATACGTAAAGAGTGTTTCTTGTCAGCATTGAAATCTTCTACAGGTAAATATAAAAGGTATACCGGCTCTCCTTTGCGTTATGCGGGCGGAAAAACTCTTGCTGTCGGATATATAGTTGAACTTCTGCCTGATAAAATAGAACGGTTTATATCTCCGTTTCTCGGCGGCGCTTCATTTGAAATAGCTTGCGCAAGAGAACTTGCTATTGAAGTTATAGGTTTTGATGTTTTTGATTTGCTCGTCAATTATTGGCAATGCCAATTTTTAGAGACTGAAAAACTATGCCGTTATTTAAAGAAATATATTCCGACACGCGAAGGGTTTAATGAAGTCAAAGCGCGGTTAAAAGCGCATTGGACGGGTGAAACAATAATAAAAAACAAAACTGAACTTGCCGCGCTCTATTATTATAATCACAACACTTCATATGGACCGGGTTTTTTAAGTTGGCCTTCTTCCGTATATATGAATGAAATCCGATATAAAAAAATGATTGACAAAGTTAGAAATACGAATTTAGATAATATAAGAGTTGAAACAGCCTCTTTTGAATATCCTTTTTCACAATACAAAGATGATTTTTTCTATTGCGACCCGCCTTATTATTTAGACGGCAACAGTAAATTATTTGCCGGGTTATATCCTCAAAGAAATTTTCCAATTCATCATAAAGGTTTCAAACACGAAAAATTGCGGGATTTGCTGTTGAGGCATAATGGAAATTTTATTTTGTCCTATAACGATTGCGATACTATTAGAGAATGGTATAAGGATTTTGAAATAATTGATGTCTCGTGGCAATATACGATGGGGCAAGGCGAAACGCGGATAGGATATAACAGAATAAACGGCAATAACAGTTATGTCAAAAAGTCTCACGAGCTTTTAATTGTCAAGAGGTAGACGATGGCAAAAAGAAAAGCGATGTCTCATAAAAAGGCTCAAGATGTCCGCAAGGAAGGTCACGCGGCGGCTCGCGAATTTGCCGCTATTTTAGGTTTGCCGCGCGATTATCAAAATAATCCTCAAGCAAAAAAGGACGTTGTTGACAGCAACGGCGATTCGCATTCTGTAAAAAGCGGCGCTAAAAGATGGCAGATATTCTTATACGGCAAGAACCGTTTTGAAACTGACAATGCTTTTTTATCAATGAACGGCATTGGACAGTTGATAATTAAATGTATAAATGTTTTCCCTAAAACATTTTCTCAATATACAGGAAATAAACTTTATTACAAGAAAAAACTTGGCAAATATATGGCTGCCCTGAAAGAAAAATTTTATGAGAAGCGAAGAGTAAAAACTTTTTGGGATAAAGCGCTTTTTAACGGCGGCGAAGTTGATTATCTCGCGGTAAAATATGAAAACAAATTCCACGTTTTTCTAAACAAAGAGATTGTCGCCGCATTTGGCGATAATTTTGAAGTTGATAATTCAAAAGCAAGAAAGAAAGGGGATACGGAATCTCAAAAAGTTTTGTTCAAATATAAAGGTGTTAATGTTGCAGAATTAGAGATACGCAATTCAAGCGCAAATCATTATAGAGAAGTTCTGCTCGTTATGAATAAGGACAAGGCGCTTGCTTTTTTATTTGAAAAAATAAAACGGACAGGAACATATAAGGAAAAAATTGTTTTGTATGGAAAAGCCGCTAAAAAAATGGGGCGATAAACAAGACTTTTTTGAAAGGTAAAAGAACAATCTTCAGACGGATGCGCAATCGCTGCATTTGCAGTTGGAATGCAGAGGAAAGTCCGAACTTTACTTTAGCCGCAGACTTTGTCAGAAATGCAAATACAGCGGCTGAAAAAACGGCAGCAGGCAATTCCTGCAGTATGCGAATACAGAGGTGCGAACAGAGACGCCTCGGCTGGAAACGGCTGGGGTATCCTTTTGCCGAAGGCAAAGCAACTTTATAAGTTGCGGCGTCTTTGTTTCTTAAAGGATAATCTTTTATAGCAATATAAAAGTTGAAACGGCTAAATCCTTGCCGGAAAGCAAGGCGGCAGTTTCGCCGCTTGATTGTTAGAAGCGATTTTAACAACAGAGAAATGATTGCGGTTTTATGTCTTTTCTGTTTTGGCGGATATGAAGACGCTGAAGGTCTTGGCAGAAAGCAATGACAAGCGGCGCTTCGTTTGCCGTATTAGCGGAAACCGTAAAATACAGAATTCGGTGTATAATCCGTCTGAATTAAGCGGAAATAAAAATAGGATAGAAAACAAAACTTTCTATCCTATTTTTAAGTTAAGCAAAATATCGCGGCAATAGGCGCTCGGAAAAGCGCCGCAACTAAATAAATACAATTTTCCAAGGAGGAAAAATGGAATTGGCTACTTATATTTTAATCGGTCTTTCAGGAGGTTTGCTTAGCGGACTTATGGGAGTAGGCGGCGGAATCATTTTAATACCTCTTATGACTATGATTTTAGGTATGTCTCAACATCAAGCGCAAGGCACGTCGCTCGGCATTATAATGTTTAGTTTTGTCTCTATGCTTGTCTATTATAAAAAAGGCTATGTGAATTTGAGCCTTGTTCTTTTAATCGGCATTGGTTTTGTAATCGGCGGTTTCTTCGGCTCTCAACTTGCGGGCATTATTTCAGGACCAGTTTTAAAAAAATGTTTCGCTGTTTTAATGATTGCCGTAGCCGTTAGAATGCTGTTTTTTAAATGAAATGTATCACATACCAATAATGCCTTCTGAATTATCTCAACTTGCAGTTAAAAATCCTAATGGTCTCTATATAGATGCGACTTTCGGCGGCGGCGGACACAGTTTATATTTGATTGAAAAATATAAAGATATAAAAATTATCGCTTTTGATTGCGATGCCGCTTCTTTTGAAAATTTTAAAAACAATGAATCTCTTTTTGACGGCAGAGTGATTTTTATAAGAGAAAATTTTAAAAATATCGCCGTCTCTTTAAGCGGAATAAAAGTTAAAAAAGTTGACGGCATTTTTGCCGATTTAGGCGTATCCTCAAAACAATTTGACGATTTAAGCAGAGGCTTCTCATTTAATTCTCCCGTTTTGGATATGAGAATGGACGAAAGAATTTCTCTGACGGCAGAAGAGTTGGTAAATACTTATCCGCCTCAACTTTTGGCTGATATTTTTTATAAATACGGCGAGGAATACCGCTCAAGGCAAATAGCGCAATCCATAGCAAACAGACGCGTAAAAAGACGTCTAAAAAGCGCCGCAGACCTTTGCGCCGCTGTAGAAGATGCCAAAAAAAGAGAAGGCGCGGTTCACCCGGCTACAAAAGTTTTCCAAGCATTGAGAATTTTTATAAACGGCGAATTAGAAAATTTAGAAA
>JAIRQB010000174.1 GCA_031256695.1 Elusimicrobiota bacterium
TAATAATTCAGAGATAAAATTCTCTCTCTACAAGAAACCTGCTAAATTGATAAAAAATTGCGGCAAACCTTATTTTGAAACTCTAAAAGAAAAACTGCATTGGGGAACATAAATGATAAATTCTCTCTCAATAAAAAATTACGCTTTAATAGACGATTTGAATTTAGAATTCGGCGCTGGTTTTATAGTGATTACTGGAGAAACAGGTTCAGGCAAGTCTATTTTGCTTGAAGCAATGGAACTCCTCGCAGGCGCGAGAGCCGATATGTCTGCAGTCAGAAGCGGCAGCGCAATATGCTCTATAAGCGGTTCTTTTACTTATCAAAACGCTGAAATTTCTGCATTTTTAGACGAACTCGGCATTCCTGTTGAAGACAATACCGTAGTAATTAGACGCGTTATTGAAAGCGCGGAGGGCAGGAGCAAGGCTTTTATAAACGATGCTCCCGTAAATGTCTCAACTTTGCAAACGCTGGGTAGAAAACTTATAAATTTCCACAGCCAAGACGAGAAATATGAATTAAACAGCCCGCAAAATCAACTTGCTTTTTTAGATTCCCGCATTGATGAAAATGCGCCGAGATTGGCGAAAGCCGCCTCTGTCTATGAAGAAATCTCCGAGTTAAAAAGAGAACTTGAATCTCTCAATTTATCAGAAGCCGAGCGCGAAAGAAAAATGGATTTGTATTCTTTCCAAATAGAAGAAATAAATCAGGCTGATTTGCGCTCAGGCGATGAAGAAAAAATAGCCGCAGAACTTCCCGCTTTAAAAAACGCTGAAAAAATATCTGAGGTTTGCGCGCTGACAGACTCTCTTTTATATTCGGGCGACAATCCTGTTTTGTCTCAACTCTCAAAGGTTCAAAAAAATATAGAAAATTTAATTTCTTTGGGGACGCCCGCCCAAGAAGCGCTGTCTCTCGTCCAGCAATCCTATTATCAAATAGATGAAACGCGGCGCGAGATAGAGGATATTGCGGCAAAAACAGATATAAATCCTCAAACTTTAAACGCCGCTTTAGAGAGAGAAGAATTGATAAAGAAAATGAAGAAAAAATACGGACGGGACATATCTGAAATCCTGCAATACAGAGATAAAATTCAAAAAGAATTTGAGGCTTTAAACAATAGCGAAGGCAATATCAAAAATATAGAAGCCGCAATAGAGGAAAAAACTTCTCTTTTGACGGCTTTGAGCGCGGAGATAAGCGAAGCGAGGAAAAAAGAGGCGGCAAATCTATGCGGATATGTAAAAGATGAATTGGCTGAGTTGGATATTCCTAACGCTGTTTTTGAAATTTCTTTTGACAAAAAACCGCTGTCTGCAAGCGGCTTTGACAAAATAGAATTTATGTTTTGCGCAAATAAAGGCGAGGAAATTTTGCCTTTGAGAAATTGCGCCTCAGGCGGAGAAATGTCTCGCGTAATGCTCGCTTTAGAATTGTCTTCGCGTTTGAATGCAGACCAAACGGCTGTCTTTGACGAGATAGACGCAGGCACGGGCGGAAAGGCGGGCGGCAAAATAGGCAAGAAACTTGAAACTCTTTCAAAAGAAAAACAAGTTTTTTCAGTAACTCACTTGGCTCAAGTATGCGCTTTTTCAGACAGCCATATTAAAATTTATAAAGACGACAATGATTTAAGGACGCGCACTAAGGCTGAGATTCTGCCGCCGCAAGAGCATATAAAAGAGATAGCGCGTATGATTTCCGGAGAGCAAGTGACGGAGTCGGCTCTCTCACACGCAAAGAATTTAATAGGACTTTCAAAGACAGAAAAGCGATAAAAATTTATAAGTTTTTGATGCCAATATATTGAACGCCGCCGTTTATCCATCAAAAGTGAAAATGCTTTAATAAGGAGACCCAATGAAAAAAATTCTCGTCCATTTATTGTGTTGTTTTATTCCGTCAAAATCTGCTCGTCGCTCTATACGAGCGCGCTTTCTTAATGTGAAGGTCGGGGGGGGGGGGCAAGCAAACCATCGCTTCCGCCTAAAAAATATTTTGACAATCGCAAAAAGTTAAAAGTAAATCCTGAAACATATGTCTGCGCTTATCCGTTTGAACGTTTGATAATAAAACCTAATGGAAAAATTTCCTGTTGTTGCGACAATAATCTAGACGGTTATAATTTTGGAAATATGTTTATTTCCTCTATTGAGGATATTTGGAACGGAGAATATGCGGCGCAAATTAGAAAGTCTTGTTGGGAAGGGCAATACGGCTATTGCAATTTTAATCATTGCTATCCAAAGTTCATTGATAAAAATAAATTTGAGGCGTATTACGATGAAAAAAGCGGAGTATACGGAAAAAATCCTAAACTGATTGAATTTGGTCACGATATTCAATGCAATGTCGCTTGTATAACTTGCAGAAGTAAAAAGATTTTTCTGTCAAAACAGCAAGTTGAAAAATATGATTCTTTGATAGAACCGCTTTTTATTCCAATTTTAAAAGATGCTCAAGAAGTATTTATAAACAGCAGCGGAGAAGTTTTTGCAAGTCCGCATAGTAAAAAACTTGTTTCAGCAATTATAAGCAAATATCCAAATATCAAATTTATGCTCATCAGCAACGGCATTCTATTTAATGAGAAAAACGCAATAGAACTTTTAGGCGATTTAAATAAACTTATATACGCTCAAATTTCCATACACGCCGCCACAGAAGAAACTTATAATAAAATAGTTGTAGGCGGAAACTTTGACAAAGCAATGCAAAATATAAAATGGCTTGCGAAATTAAAGCGGGAACAAAAATTAAATGTTCTTCTAGTTTTTGTTGTCCAAGCGATTAATTATATGGAAATGAAGCAGTTTGTAGAACTTGCCGTATCGCTTGACGTAACCGCAAGATTTTCAAATTATCGGAACTGGAGCGGAGGTTTAGTATCTCAACAATATAAAGATTACGCCGTTTTTCTCAAAGAACATCCTCAATACAATGATTTGAAAAAGATATTAAAGGACCCGATTTTTGAAGATAGACATTGCATTCTAAATACTCTGTTGGCTAATATCAGAAATGAAAATTAAAAAATATGGCTATCAAAAGCCGTATAAAACAACAAGGAGGTTTTATGAACAAAATCAAAATGTTTTTGCCGTTTCTTTTTATAGCGGCGGCTATAGTTTTAGCGCAGGCGGAATCTTCTAATCTTTTTAGAATAGAGAGGAATAAAAATGCAAATATCGTAGTCTACGATGCGGTTTTATCGGCTGACGGAACGATAGACAAAAAAAAGCCGGTTGACGCATATTGGATTTTAAATGCAAAAGACGGGAAAAGATATGAACTTGGAGCTTTTGACAAAAA
>JAIRQB010000047.1 GCA_031256695.1 Elusimicrobiota bacterium
AAGGAATCCGTCTGCGTAATTTCTGCAAAATCTTTCATTGACAAAAAATCGCTTGGAATAAAAATGTCATTGCCTATCAGCCTTGATTGAGAACTCAGTTTATTGCGCTTTTTGTCTATATAGACGCTGTCATCGCCGACTTTTACATCTATTTTTTTATTGTTGATATAAAGCGTGGCTACGGCGCTTATAGGCTTCCATTCCAGAAAAGCATTGTAGATATGCGTCAAATCTCTTAAGGACAATCCGACGGAATTCCCCAAAGGAGCAAATGCTATGGACTGATATGTTTTGTTTCCGTCTATTAAGACGGAGGCGGAATTTGCGGAATATGCATTTGGGGAGTAGTTGATGAGGATAGAAAAGAAAAGAAATATTGAGGCTAATTTGATTGTTTTTTTCATTTTGTTCCATCAAAGACGGTTTTGTTTTCGTCTGCGGTTATGCTTTTAAGAGAGGGCGAGCCGTAAAAATTTATTTTGACTGAGGCATATATTTCGCTTTTGCCCGGAACAATATCCGCATTGTCCTGCAGAAGGCTAAAATCTTCAATGCCGTAGACTATAGAATGCGAAGCGAAAAAGAGATTGAAAAAAATGCCCGATATTTCAACTTTTCCCCTAATAAAAAAGAGATTTTTTGGCGGAGACAGATAGATGTCTGAGGATTGAAAATAATTTCCGTTTTGAATCAAGGACACAAAAACAGTTTGACCGTTTTTTAGAGAAGATTTTTGAATCTCGCGCAAGTTTTCGTCAAAGATTTTTTGCCCATTCCTTATCTCGTTTATCTCATAACTAAACAAAGTCTTGCCGTTTTTAAACAGAGATGTTTCTTTATGCGCAATTATTTTAAGGTCTGCTGTTTTGCCTGAATTTAACCTGTATTCGCCACAGATTATATAGGCAATTACGGAAGAAAACCACAAAAACATTAAAATTAAAAATGCTTTTTTGCGAGTCATTGAACACACTTCCGCTTTTATTGCAAAACCCTCCGCCGCTTTTATTTTAACGGCAGAGGGTTTTGCATTTTTTTCTAATTCTAAGGCAAAAATTCCGTCTTTGTATCTTCTTTCACTTCTTCTTTTATTTCTTGCATTTCTTGAATATTTTGACTCTCTTGACTCTCTTGACTCTCTTGAACTTCTTGAATCTCTTGCTCTTCTGCTTTCATATATTCCGCGCTCTTGATGAGAAATCTCTTAAAACTCCTTCTCCTGTTTTCAAATATGATTGCCGCTAAAACAGCGGCTGCGGCGCCTCCTGCATAATAGAGCGGAAGCGGTAAAATGTTTTTACACAAAATAAAATACTTAGAAACAAGAAAAAATAAAAAGCCCGACATTCCCAAATTGATATAGAACATTTCTTTCTTTCTAAAACCCGACGCCGCCAAAGAAGCGGCTATAAAAACAAATAAAGCGTCCACAACTATAAGAGGAATTATTTCATTGACCGATAAAAACGCCGCAAAGGCTATTAAGACAGCCGTCAGTATATTTTCAACGGCGGCGCTCGGCTTGGATACGCTTGCGAAAACTGAGAACAAAAACATTAAAACAAAAATAGTCAAGGCTATATATGAGAGTTTGATTGAAAATCCGTATATTGAAACGATGTCAAAAATTGAGCGCCTTGGAGCGTTTGCAAAAAATGAAAACGTCAAGAAAAATGCGGATACGGCAATAAAAATAAATCCTGTTTTTTGGAAAACTGCGGCAATGTCTGAAAAAGTCCCGCCGAATTCATTTATCCGTCCAAAGCAGAGCAAAAAGATGCCGAGCATATAATAAGCAAAAGGGAAAATTGGGAAATCTACGGCAATCCAAGAGCCTCCGGCAGTTACAAATAGGCTAAACCAAGCGGCAATTAACAAAGAGATTAGCGCCGCTACAGCCTTTGACTTGAAAATATACATATATGGAAAGACGGCTATAATCCACAGCAGAAGTAGAAAATGGAATTCCCGGCTGGGATTTAAAGCATATGTTGCAGCCGTTACAAAAATCAAAGCGCCGAAAAAAAGAACGCTTAAAAACAAAAGAGCCGAACCAGCCTTGCCGCGTTTGGAATTGAACTTTAAATAATAACCCAAAAATGCGCTCAAAAAAGTCAGACAGATAAGCCCGCCTATTTTTACTCCATATGGCAAAATTTGATTGTCAAAAAGACACAAATAAAAAACGGCGGCTGAAGCGCAGACGGCGATTATTGAGAAAAATATCATAAGAAAGCCTGATGGTTTTATAGATTTTTCTTTATCCATCATCTTGTATATTTTATCGGCTTGTTCCGCGGTAATAATGCCTTCTTTTATTGATTTCTCAATATATTTGCTCATTTTTACAACTCCTTTTTTGCCTAAAAAATCCAAAAATTTTTCTCATTATACATTATTATTGCGCTCTCAAAGAGGCAAATGCGACGGAAAATGCCGTAAAAAAGATAAAAATAAAAAAATAAAAAGCAAGAGCGAAACATTTGACGCTGAAAAACCGCATTTTTGCAAGTCTTTGCGTTTTTTTATTTTGATTTATAGGCGCAAATGTGTATAATAGCGACGCTTTTTTAAGCGCGCTGAAGGATTTGTATGCGGATAAAAAGACGGCTTTCAAGCCGTCTTTTATTTTTAATGGGGCAAAGCAAAAATGACGGAATTTGAGAAAAAAATTGAATCGTTTTTAGAGGAAAAAGCGCAAAATTTAGGATTTGAGATTTGCAATTTAGAATTCGTAAAAGAGAACGGCGCCCGCGTTTTAAGAATTTTTATAGACAAAGAAAACGGCGTAAATTTAGACGATTGCGGAAAAATGGGATATGAATTCGGCAGATATTTAGACGAAAGCGGATATATGGAAGACTCGTATACATTGGAGGTCTCATCGCCGGGTCTCAACAGAGTTTTGAGAAAAGAAAAAGATTTCAAACGCTTCGCCGGCTCGCTCATCCGTCTGCAGACGTTAATTCCCGTAGAAAACCAGAGGAATTTTTTAGGAGTTTTGCTTTCTTTTGAAAACAATGTTTTAAAAATAGACAGCGCTGAAAACGGCGTCAAAGAAATTGAATTTTCAAATATAAAAAAAGCAAATTTAGAGCAAAGTTTATAAAACGGAGGATTTTTAAAATGCCTGAAAATATGGAGTTATTGCACGTCCTTGACCAAATTGAAAAAGACAAAAAAATAAGCAAAGACGAGATTTTGTCAGTCATTGAAAACGCTCTCGTCTCAGCCTATAAAAAACAAGTCGGAAAAAATGTCAATGTTGAGGCTAAAGTGAATTTGGAAACGGGAGAGATGACGGCAAATGTCCTTAAAACAGCCGTAAGCGAAGTCGCAAATCCTTTGCTTGAAATATCTTTAAACGAAGCGAAAAAAATAGACGCCGGAGCGAAAGAGGGAGTTGAAATAAAAATTCCGCTAAATCCCCAAGATTTTTCTCGCATAGCGGCGCAAACCGCAAAGCAAGTTATCGTTCAAAAAATAAGAAAATCCGAAAAGGATTCGCTATACGATGAAATCAAAGAAAAAGTCGGTCAAGTCATAAGCGGCACCGTCTACAGAATAGCCAATAGAAATGTGATAGTTGACATCGGAAATACTGAAGCCGTGCTGCCTGCAAATGAGCAGACCGCCCGGGAAAGTTTTACCGTAGGACAGCGCATAAGGACGATAATTCTCTCGGTAGACAGAGGCATTAAAGGACCTATCACCGTTCTGTCGCGCTCAAATCCTGAACTTGTAAAAAAATTGTTTGAATTGGAAGTGCCTGAAATATATGAAAAAGTCGTTGAAATAAAAGCGATTGTCAGAGAAGCGGGAATGCGGACAAAAATAGCCGTCATATCGCACAATCCGAAAGTAGACCCCGTAGGCGCTTGCGTCGGAGTCAAAGGAGCGCGAATCAAGCCTATAATAGACGAATTACACGGAGAAAGAATTGATTTGATTCCGTATTCTGAGGATGCGGTAAAATACATAACATCGGCTTTTGCCATTGCCAAAGTTTTGGAAGTAAACGCTATTTCTCAAGAAGAGAGAAAAGCCGAAGTCATAGTGCCGGACGATACGCTTTCTTTGGCTATAGGCAAAGGCGGGCATAATGTCCGCCTCACTGCAAGGCTTACGGGCTGGCATATAGATGTCAAATCCGAGAGCAAGAAAAAAGAAGAAGCATCTGCCGCCGCTAATCAGAATGTGACAGAGGAAAATAATCAAAATGAGCCGATGACAAACAAAGACTCAGAACCGCTCAATTTTCTGCAGGGCATTACTCCTAAAATTAAGAATACGCTCGTTCAGGCGGGCTTGACGGATATAGAAAGGCTTAAAGCGCTAAGTATTGACGATTTGGTAATTTTGCCCGGCATAGGAATAAAAACTGCCGAGAAAATTTTGGAGTCTATAAAGAATATTTAATTGTTTGACAGGAGTTTTTAATGTCTACAGAAGAAAAAGTAAAGAAACCTAAGCCTGAAACTAAAACTAACGGCTCAAGCGCGCAACCGCCTAAAACAAAAACCTCCGCCGAAAAGGCAAAGAGCGGGGAT
>JAIRQB010000213.1 GCA_031256695.1 Elusimicrobiota bacterium
TGAATAGAGAGAAGTTGCCAAAACAGCATCATCATTAAAAGCGCTTCCGATTGCGCCATAACCTTGCGTATTGCCTAAATAGGCAATTTTACCTACTGTGAAAACAACAAAATTGTCGGCTACGGGTTGTGTGTAATAGAGTTCTTTAATATAAATGGCTGATTGCCCGATATTGGGGTCAAAAGAATCATTTATTGTCCCTCTGATATTTCCAATATCCCATATTGTGCCGGTATCATTCTTTATATCTCTGCTTGAACCGCGCAAATGCAAAACTCCCGTTCCGCCTGTCGCCTCAAATTTCTTTGAAACAAACAAATTGCCAACAAACTCAAATTGACTTTCTTTGCTAAATGAAAATCCCTGGGGATTGCTCGCATCTTGATAACCGCCATACAAATAAATCTGACCATCGCCGTAAATTTTAACGCCGTCGCCCAACTGGGCATTTGCCGCTGAAAAAGCCAATGCCAAAACGAAAACTACTGATAGTAATTTTCTCATTTGTGTTACCTCCTATTGTTTTTAACTGCTCTTTTATTTAAAAAGGCTCTTTGACGGCTATATACTCCATATCCTAATTCCTGTCGCCATCTAATGCCTTTTTTTACTCCCTAAATTCTGCTTTGCCCGCCTAATACGCTCTTTTTATCTGAAATTGGCGGGAGTTTAAAACAAAAAACTACTTTTGTCAAACGAAAGGCAAGATACTCTATGAGTTTTAGAATGAAATGGATTAAAAGTAAAATTACTTTAAAACTCCGTTTTTTCTATATCGCTTAAAGATTTCATCAAATCATTTATCCGTTTTAAAGCGATGTCTAAATTGTATTTTGTTTTTTCTTTCACATTTAGCGTTGGATAAAGTTCTTTTGACAGCATTTCTCTCATTGCCTTAATTTCTGCGGCGCTGCGCCCTAAATTGAGGCAATATTGGTTTAAATTAGGGTCAGCATTATCAAAAATCAATTTTTTTTTAAGCATATTGATAAATGCGTTGTCTTTAAAATTAAAATTATTGCGTATAGCATAATCTAAATCATAAAAATCCCGGGCGGCAATTTCTTTTCTTGTTATCCCCGCTCTTAACTTTTCTGCAAGGACTTCTTGCAGAGACAGCGCTTTAATTGTCCCAGATTCAATTAGCGGTTCGCCGGCAGGGCTATAAAATTTATGTCTTATATCTTTTTGCTCTGCGGGAGATATATGGCTTTCTTTTAAACTTATATCCAGTTGTATAACTCCATCTCTTTTTGAAATAACGGAATTGTAAAATAGTTTAAAGTTATACATTGTAGATTCATTATGAGCGGATTTAGCGGCATCCTCTATGCTTAAGCCGAATTGTCCGGCGAAAGAGCCTATTTTGTCTTTTATAGGTTTCATTAGTTGAGAACGTTCTCGCCTCGTCATTTTGTCTTTTGGAAGTTGTATTAAAAAATCTAAATCCTCGCTTAACCTGTGATAGTCAAAATAGATTTTGTTTAAACAAGTGCCGCCCTTGAAAATAAGATTTGGCGAGAGTCCGCTTATATGGGAAAGCAAAAGCGTCAAAAAATAATCCTTTTCTATTAAAAATTTATCAAATCCTAAAACGCTTGATATTTGCTCTATAAGATATTGAAATTTTGCCTGATTGCTGTGAATCATTGAAGTATTATTTTCCATTTATTGTTTTTTGAACCGCTTCTTGTATCCCATTTAGCGGAAGTTAAAGAAGTATCCGCTATTGTTTTATATATAGAGTCTGTTTTTATCCCTATTTCATCAAGAATAACTCCTATTATTTTGCGGATAATTGGACGAGGATATATAGCGGCATAATTGACAAGTTTTTCTATATCGCATTTGTTTTCTCTGATTGTCTTTTCAAAAATTTTCATAGCGGGTTTTATGCCGCCTACTGCTCCATTCCAATACAATAAGTCTATCATACTCCTTTCTTTATCTGTAATTTTTACTTTTCCATCTGATATTTCTTGCTCAATAATTCCATACATAAATCCTTGTTTTACTTTTACAAAATTAAATTGAGTGTTAAACATTATTTTTTTTAATGAAATAGACTGATTTATTACATAGACATCTTGAAATATTTGCCCGCTAAAGCCATACCAATTAAACAAAGAGGAATACCCTATATAATAATTTTTGCCCGACATATATTTGTCTGCAATAACAAAACTATCTAACTTTACGCCTGTTGATATATTTTCTATCGGATTAAATACATATATGCCTTTTTTTATAGGGCTCAATATGTTTTTTTTGATGAGTTGAGAAACAAATTGGGTTGAATACCCGTAATCATTAGGCAAGTATCTTTTTATATCGCTAAAAGTGAAGACGTTCTTATTATTAAAACGTCTTTCCCAAGACAGCATTGAGATTACTGATATTTCTTGTTTATTTAAAGTGTTGAATGAAAGATTTTGCATAGCAAACAAGCCTCCGCATTGTTTTTACAGAAATATCTTACACCAAATATCAGTTTTTATCAA
>JAIRQB010000111.1 GCA_031256695.1 Elusimicrobiota bacterium
AGTCTTTATAGTATGAAGGTAAATGAAAAAGCCCTCCCGGGGCTAGACGCCCCACTTACACAAAGTAAGCCTCACGTCTCCAATTTGCCACTGCGGGAGAGCGACATAAGAATACAAGATTTAATGAAAAGAATCAAAGACACAAGCGGCATATATGACTTCAGCGGTATAGGATATATAAAGTCTTATATTTCTCATTTATTGCGCAACAATATAAAGAAAGCGTTAATGAAGTAAAACAGAGGGGAACAAAAATGAAGATAAGGGAGAAGATAGCGGCAATACGCGAGGCGATAGGGCAGAATATGCAGACATTAAAGGCATTGAGGATAAAGCGCGAGATAGAGGCGCAATTAGATTTAATAGATGCGGGAAAGCCTATATTTGTGGGCGAGCGGAATTTAGACAAATTAGGTTATTTAGCGAGGCAATTCAGTCCATATTTAGACAGTTTAGCGAGGAAAGGGGTAATAAAGAGATACTCATATGGGATAGACGAGGGCAACAGGTTTCGCGCGGCTATTGCGGTAACATTAAATTTAGGCGGGCTTGTCAGCGGCGGGATAATGAAGGATAGTTTTATATATCGGGTAACAATAAGGCGGTATAAAAGTTAAGGAAAACGGCAGTATAAAAAAGGCAAAAGCGGGTGGTATGGCGTCCATCGGAGCGCAGTCAGATTTATTTCAAAAGCAAAAGGGAAAGAGATGACAAAGAATATAGGCAAAATCATAGATGCAAAGAGCGAAGGATTAGAGAGCAAGGACATAAACTTCTATTTATCAGAGATTTCAGCGGCGGGCAATCGTGAGAAGGAGTGGCGTTTAGCGGCGGAGAGTTATTTTCGCAAATATGCTTCTGAGCGTGATAGCGCATTAGGGGCAGATGAGCGTTTAAGGCGCAAGGGCGGGCGTTTCAATGTATTTTATTCTAACACAGAGATATTGAAATCAGCATTATTGCCCGACATACCGCATTTAATAATAGAGAGGCGTTTTGCCAAGGAGCAGGCGCAAGACGATAAAGAGAAGCAATTTTATGCGGCGGTTTCAGAGATAGTAGAGAGGGCGGTAAGTTACAACACAAATGACGGCGCGGCGGCAGATGAGATAGAGGCATTCAAATACGATTATTTAATAGCGGGGCGCGGCGTTTTGTGGTGTGTATTATCAAACAAGACGCAAGAGGGGGAGGAGGCAGACGGCAAGAGTATAGAAATAGTAGAGCAGAGAGTAAAAATAGAGCATATAAACTATGACGATTTCAGATTTTCGTCAGGGCGCAAATGGTCTGAGGTTTGGTGGATAGCGCGGCGTCATTTATTGAAGCGGCAAGATTTAATAGAGCGTTTTGGCGCAAAGAAAGGGGAAGCGGTCAAAATAGAGGCAAGAGTAGAGGGAAAAAAGGACAAAGGGGATAATTATATAAAAGAGAATTTAGCGCAAGTATGGGAGATATGGGACAGGGATGAGAGGAGAATTTATTTTGTATGCGAGGGTTATCCAGATGACTTTTTAGAGATAAAAGAGGACCCTTATAAATTAGACAATTTTTATCCGACAGTAGAGCCTTTAAGGAGTATTCGCAGCAATTTAAATTTAAAGGCAGTGCCTGAGTATGAGATATATAAGGCAGAGGCGGAGGATTTAAGCGAATGCGCAGCGAGGGCGGCAAAGTTAATAAAGAGCATACAGGCAAAGGCATTTTATCCGGCGCGTTACAAAGATTTAATAAAGAATTTAGAGACATCGGAGGATAATGAATATGTAGGGATAGATGTGACGGGCGAAATAAACGATGCAGGCGGCATTACATCTATATTTGCATATCCGCCTATTGAGGCAAAACAGAGAGTAGCGGCGGGTTTATATGAGCATCAGAATCATTTATTGAATGTTATTTACAACATTACGGGCATATCAGACATAATGAGGAATGCTTCAACAGACGAGACGGCGACGGCGACAAGGCAGAAGGGGCGTTTTGGGGCATTACGGTTGCAGGAGCGTCAAAAGGCAATAGACAATTATATAAAGGGTATATATTCAATTATAACAGAGATAGTATGCGAATCATTTACGATAGGGAGTTTGCGGGAAATAAGTTCAATATCATTGCCGACAGAAGAGCAGAAGGGTCAATATCAAGGGCGTATTGAATTATTGGCGAGCAAACAGCAAGAGTTTCAAGAACAAATAAAGCAGGCGCAGGAGAGGGCGCAGGCATTGATAGTATCAGGGCGCAAAGAGGAAGGGCAGCGTCTTATTGCAGAGATAGAGCGGCGCAGTCAAGCGGCGCAGGGGCAGTTACAGAAGATGCAGCCGAATGCCGAGACGGCAAAATTTATGTCATTGCCTACTTGGGAATCAGTAAAAGAGTTTTTAGAGAACAATCGGCTTCGTTCATATTTATTAGATATAGAGACGGCATTTAGCATTTGGGCTGACGATGAGCAGACGCGGAAAGAGAGGATAGAGTTATTAAATATATGGACTGAAAGCATACAGAAAGCGATGCCTATAATAGCGCAAGCGCCGGAGTTAGCGCAGACATTTAACAAACTAATAAGTTGGGCAATAGATGGATTTAGGGCAAGCAGGAGCGTAAAGAACGGTATAGAGGATGCATTAAGCCAGATGGTAGAAAAGATAAAGCAGCAGGCTGCGCAGCCGAAACAGCAGCAGGTTGACCCGCAATTATTATTAGCGCAGGCGGAGCAGACGAGAGCGCAAGGGGAAGTGATGAGCGCGCAGGCAAAGGTTCAAGAGGTTCAGCAAGAGGCAAAGATAAAAGAGGAAGAGATAAAGATAAAGGTTCGCGAGTTGGCAATCAAAGAGGCTGAATTAGGCATAAAGGAGAGGGAATTCGGCATAAACAGCCAAGCCAAAGCGGCAGACATAAAGATAAAAGAGGACAAAAACGTTATAGAGGCGTTAAAAGCCGGCAGTTAAAGGAAAAAGAAAAACATATAGGCAAACAGGCGGAAAATAAAAGGCAAACAGGAGGATATGATGGAAAGCGAAGAAATAAAGGGCGAGCAAAAGCAAGAGGCGGCGGCAGGGCAAGAGGCGGGCGGCGATGAGAAGGGAATAGGTTTAGAGCCTTCATTAACATTAGAGCAGGCATTAGAGCGGGCGCAAAAGAAGATAGAAGAAGGCGAGGGTAAAGAGAAAGAGGCGCAAGGGAAAGAGGCGGAAGAGGTGGCGGCGGCAGAAAGCAAAGAAAAGGGCAAAGAGGATAAAGCAAAGGAAAAGCAAAAAGATATAAAAGGCGCAAAAGAGGCGCAAAAGGGCGCTGTGGAAGTTTTTGCGCCGGAAAAGAATTGGAGTGATGAGCAGAGGGAATTTTTCAACAAATTAGAGGCGGCAGACCAAAAGAAAGTATTAGATATGTATAAGGGCATACAGAAAGTCTATGAAAAAAAGACATTAGAGATTTCAGCGCAAAAGAAAGAGTTAGAGAGCGTAGACAGAGTATTGCGTCCATATAAAGAGATGTTTAAGGCGCAAAAGCAAGATATGGGGCAATATATAGAGGGGTTAATAAACTTTGACAAATTCGCTTCTCAAAAGCCGATAGAGTTTTTAGTAGATTTTATGATAAGGCGCGGGGTGACCTTGAATGCATTAAGCGAGGGGATAGCGCGTCACGTCAAATACAATGACGACCCTATATACAAAGAGATAAAAGAAGTAAAGAGCGCGCTATCGCAGATAGGGTCAAAAGGGGCGAAGGGCGGGCAAAGTTCAGTTGAAGAGGGCGATAATGAGGCGGCGCAGGCGGCGGCAGCCGAGATGGTAGCGGCATTTGAAGAGCAATTAAATGACGATGGTTCATTGATGCATCCGTATTTTAAAGAGGCGCGCGAGAGGATGGCGCAAATATCGCAAAGCGCAGGCTCAAAGGATTTAGAAGAATTATATCAGCAGGCAATATGGGCGGACCCAGACATAAGGCTCAAAATAATAGAAGCGGAAAGGAACAGGGCAATACAGGCGCAGAAAATCAATCCTTGCATTATTCTTATAAAACACAAGTCTCGCAGACAACAATAAACAACCCTCCGCATCCTTACTTAACCCAAACAACAACTGTTTACAGCAACACCGCGCTGCAATCAAACCGCAAAATGTCTGCTGGGACAAATGCTTTGACAGATATTTTAAACAGTTTAATTGCCGCCGCGCATACTCATTCATTTCTTACTACGCAATGCACATCTGAAGTTACTTATACCAACTGCCGCAACTGCAACTGCGGCTGTTGTGAAGGATTGTAGAGGAAAACAAAAATGAAAAAATTTTTACCGATGCAAATAATGAGAGTCTTTTTATGTTTAGGCTTTGAGTGTAATTTAAACTGTCCCTATTGCATACAAGGCGAGAGCAAGCCTAAAGAACGCGGACAAAAGACAGGAATAAACCCAGACATTTATCCTTTCATTAAAGGGCTTTTAAAAAATCTGCCGCCCAAAAAACATTTACGCATTATCTTTTTCGGCGGCGAGCCTCTTTTATATTTAGACAAAATCAAAACTATTACAAAGAAATTAAAAAATAAAAGAATTCTTTTTCAAATAATCACAAACGGAAAATTGTTAGACGAAGAAAATATAAAGTTTTTCAACAGATACAATTTCGGCGTTCAAATATCTTGGGACGGTTCTATAAGCGCGACAACAAGAGGCTATAACGCGCTCAAAGATAAAATCAGCCTAATTAACAAAATCAAAAATGCATCGCTTTCGGCAGTTTTAAATTCAAAATTGCGTTTAAAGCATTTAGTTTTGCAAATGCAAGGCATAGACAATTATTACTTTAAAAACACGGGACGCCGCATACAAAACAATATAGCGACGCTAAACGACACAAGCGGCGATTTTCGCTTTTCAAAAGACTTTAATTTTGAAGTTTTAAGGCAAGACTTCGCTGCTTTTATAGACGATTTTTTTATAAAAAAACTATATCCGTCTTTTACCAATTTTTTTAAAACGATGTTAGATTGCGCTAATTTTTTCTATGTGCAAAACAATGGAAATTATATCGGCTCTTTGCCTTATTGCGGCGAGGGCTTTCACGCTTTGTCTTTAAGCATAGACGGCTCAATTTTGCGCTGTCATAACAGCGCCGTAAAAACAGGAACTATATACGAGCCTTTTTGGACTTATTTAAACAGGGCGCTGGGGCAAATGATTATCTGTAAAAAGACAGATTGTTCCGTCTATGGAATGTGCCGCGGAGGCTGTAAATTGCAAAAAGAAGCGCAACTTATAGAAGGTTCTTATTGTTTGTTTCAAAAAGCATTATATGAGCCGATGATTGAATTTATAGGCAAAATCGGCGACAGCAAGGAGGAAATAATATGTTGCTAATAAGAGTAAATAAAGAGGCAAAGTCGGAAGAACACAAAGAAATTAACATAGAAATAAAACAAGACGTTCTGTTTTTCAATATGCTGACAACAGACAGCAACGGAGCGCGGCAGCATTTTGAAGCAAGTCAAAAATTAAGCAGTTATTTTTATTATTTAGTTTTTTGTAGAGACGGGCAAATGCACATTTTAAACTACAACAAAATAAACAATGCCGCCCGTTTTTCATTTAAACAAGCGGCAACAAGCCTGCTCATTAGCGATAGAACGGCTTTTATTACTACAGGAATGATAGTTCCATCACAGCCGCAAAATACAGACATCGTTATAGATATATTCAATGGCTGCAAAGAAAACATAAAAATAAAAGCAGACCAAAAATGTGAAATCAAAGATTTTGATTTTACAGAAGCAAATCCTCAAAGCCGAGCGCCTTTTTTTGATTCTTATTCTCTAATCATAAACGGGAAAGAATATAAGGCAGGCAGCAAAGGCAACTTTATTGATTGTTCTTTTGACGAGGCAATACCGCTTCAAAAACAATATGTAATCACGCTTCAAAAATACAAGAGAAAATTTGAATTTCCGCTAAATAGAGAAATAGACGATGACGAGGTGACAATAGAAAGCACGGCAGGCATTATAAATACAAGGCGGGTATATTTAGACAAAGGCAGGGGCAGTTTTTTATTTTTTCCTTTTGAATATACGGGCAAATTCAAAATCAAACTTGGGCGGCGCTGGATGGAAAATTGGAATGAATACAACTTCACGCTAACTAATAAGAGTTAAAAGTGAAAAGTGAAAAGTTAAGGAAAACGGCAGTATAAAAAAGGCAAAAGCGTGCGGTATGGCGTCCATCAGAACGCATTCGGCAAAAGACGCGTTTCCAGTGTGTCATTGTGGCGTGCGCAAACGCATAGCGCCACCGCAATCCCTGTTTGCCGTTTCTTTTCTCTTTTCAAAAGCAAAAGGCAAAAAGGTGAACACCTTATAACAAAAATGGATTCCGTCTTGCGACGGAATGACACCCGAGATTTGCCTTTGCCGTTAACTAAAACATCGGCAACTCCCCAGTGTGTCACTCCCGAGTTGCAAAATAGTATGCAAGGCAACTGGAGTTGCTATCTGTAATTAGGGGCAACTCAAGAAGGCGGGAGTCCATTTTCACTAAAACATCGGCAAGCCGAGACCAAGTATTAAACTCGGCAGCCGAGACCAAGTATTAAACTCGGTAAGCCAACGAAGTTGGCAGCCGACACCGAAACTTTTAACTTATCAAAGGAATAAACAATGGATTTAAACGAATGATTTATCTCGGAAACGTCACCAGGGGGACGAAATATATTCCGCCCCCCCGTAACATAAGACGTGGCGAATGCCTCGTCCGAGTGTTAAAAGTTTATCAGAGAAGTCTGACAAAGTCAAAAATCTAATAAAAGCATTATTAGGCGACAGATATATTTAAGGAGTTCTTAAATTTTGTAGTTAAAGAGTTTAGAGATGGGCGGAAAGTTTTATCAGATGAGATTATTGATTTTAATGGGGGGAAAGATTTTAGTCTTTATAGTATGAAGGTAAATGAAAAAGCCCTCCCGGGGCTAGACGCCCCACTTACACAAAGTAAGCCTCACGTCTCCAATTTGCCACTGCGGGAGAGCGACATAAGAATACAAGA
>JAIRQB010000205.1 GCA_031256695.1 Elusimicrobiota bacterium
AAAGAAACGGGCGGGAGGCTTGAACTCTGGGACGACCCAGCCAATCTCTCCCTTCCCGTTGACGGCATATTAAAAGAAATTTTAGACGAAGTCAACGGCGGGAAACGCTTTCAAGGCGGCAAAGACAAGACAGGAACATTAAGCGAGCGGGACAGATATATTTTTGATGAGATAGCGCAATACTATGGATATTCCAGCGGCGATGCTATGGCGCAAGCAATAATAGACAATCCGTCATTACAAGAGGCGGCAGAACAATGGGCGGACAAATATATGGAACAAAATTACGGCGCAAGAGAGAGCGCCGAGTCAATACAAAGAAAAGCGGTGGAGGCAATTTTTAATGAAAAGAATTTAGAAAGGATAGCGCTTGAATATCAAATTATATTCAAGATGATGACGCGCAGCGCAGACTTTAGCGGTTTGGAGTCAATAAAGATAAACAGGAGCGAAATAGACTTATATAAGAGGTATGCGGCGCAAACATTAGCGGGAAAGAGCGTAAAAGAGTCAACAAATTACCGCATATATTTGACGGCGGAGCGGCGGATGGCGCAGAGGAGTCAGCGCGGGATAGACAATAAAGATTTTGTAGAGGCGAGCCGCGCAAAGCGGCAGCAGTTAATAAATGCGGCATTAGCGCGCGAGGCAATGAGGAACAGAGTAGAGATAGAAAAGAAGATAAAGAGGTTTGAGAGTTTTTTGCGTCAAAAGAAAGTGTCTGCGGCATATGGGGACATAAGGCATTTATATATATTGTTAGAGAAAGCGGGCATAAATACAAAAGGGGAAAACAGCGAACTTATAACTATTGCAAATCAGATGTTAAAAGAGGGCGCAAAAGAATGGGAAATAAGAAATAACACAGGCTATATAGCAGATGAAGACGGCAATTTACACAAAGAGAGTTTAAAGGAATTTGCAAACAGGATGGAAGACGATTATACGCCTCTTTTGATAGCCGACAATATAATGGACGGCAGCGCGATAAAGCCGTATAAGGAGATGCTTTTAGAGGATTTTAGGAATTTAGCCGACGCTTTTGAGAGCATAAAGACGGCAGGGCATAATAGGAACAGGTTTATAAATGAGGCTCGTCAGCAGACGATATCGCAGGCGGCAGCCGAGACGGCGGACAGCATTGTAAAAAATGCGGGCGTAAAGTTTGAAGATGACAAATTGATAGGGCATAAAAACACAACAATGGCGGCAGGCATTTTTAATAGGCTAAAAGAATTGCCCGACCGTTTTTTAGACAGTCTTGCCAACTTGCCTACTATATGCAAAATACTTGACGGCGGCGCGGTAAACGGAGCGGCAATGCGCAATATATACAGACCTCTGCAAGAGGCAAACAGGCGTGAAAAAGAGCGGCATATAAAGATACAAAAAGACATACAGGCATTATTAGCAAAACATTATCCTAACAATGAAATAGCCAAATATAAAAGCCAGAGATACAAAATCTATATAAAAAGAATAGACAGGAACTTATATATGGAAGAGATACTTGCTATGGCGTTAAACTTCGGCAATGAGCAGAATATAAGCAGGATGCATAATTTTGAGACGATAGTAGACGGCGACTTACTGAAATTAGACGCTGGCGACATACACGAATGTTTAGAGCATTTAAAGAAGAACGATTGGGAATTTGTGCAGGGCGTATGGGATTATTTAGATAGTTTTTGGGCAGAGATAGCCTCATTAGAGAGGAGCGTCAATGGATTTATTCCCAAGAGGGTAGAGCCATCGCCTTTTAGCGTAAAGACGGCAGACGGGCATATAGTAAAAATGCGCGGCGGATATTATCCAATAAGTTATGACCCGCAAAAGAGCATAGAAGCCGACAGACACAATGAGATGAAGAATGCGCTTTTCAAGCAATTTTCAACAGCGGCGGCGCAGACAGAACAAGGGCATACAAAGGCGAGAGTTAGGAATGTAAATAGAGCGATAAAACTAGATACGAGCGTTTTATTTAACCATTTAGACAATGTAGTTCACGATTTAGAGTTTAGGAAAGCGGTAATAGATACAAATAAATTTTTAAATCAAAACGAGGTAAAAGAGGCGATAAGCGATGCGCTTGGGATTAGAGGTTATAGGATGATAAGAGAGACATTAAAGGCAACAGCCAGCGAGCAGGGTGAAACATTAAGCGATTTTCAGCGTCCTGTAAATTGGCTGCGTCAAAAGACAGTTCTATACTATTTAGGATATAGGCTGGCGGCATTGCCTAGGGATATAGCGGGCAATATAGCCATTGCTATGCACGAGCAAGGGGCGGGCGGATGGATTAGCGGGATGCTGTCTTTTGCGAAAGATTGGAGGCAGAATATAGGCATAGTAGATGAGAAGAGCGTAATGATGAAAAACAGGAGGCTGTTAAAAGACCGCGACTTTTGGGAGATGAGTAAAAAAATCTTTATAAGTTCTAATTTTGCGAAAGTTCGCAATGAGTTCACGCAGAAGGCATTTATGTTTCAGGCTTGGGCAGACACAATGCACGCATATCCGCTATGGCTGCAAACATATAAAGAGGCGTTAGTAAAGATAAAACAAGACGGGCGTCTTATTGAGGAATTTGGGCTTGGCAAAACGGAAGCGGAAAAAGAACCTTTGCCTGATATTGACTATGGGACGGATTTAAACACGGGAGAATCAGCGGCGCCTGCAAAACAAGAGATGCCGCAAGACGATTTTTACCAAAATCCAGAAGGCGATTTTAGACTGCCTGATTTAAACAGCGCAGATTTAGATTTAATGAAGAAAGAAAATAAGCCCGTAATACTAAAAAAGAATATAGTTGAAAGGAATGATAAAAAACACAGCGATATAAGAGGACAAGAGAATAAAATTATAAGCGAGGCATTATATAAGCCTGATTTGATTTTGCAAAGTAAAAAGGAGTTAAAGCCCAATTATTATACTTTCGTCAAAATAAATGATGATAGTTCTATTGTTTTACTTGAAATGTCTGATGAAAAAGATAATTTTGAAGTGGTGCATTATTATAAGGTTGATAGGCAAGAAGTGGAAAGATTGCTGGCAAAAACCCGGCAGGAGGACGGCCAATCCCTCATTACAAATAGGATAAATCCTAAATGGGCGGCTGACCTTTCCGCTCTTCTGCCGGGCAATGAAAATATAGCAAAAAAAGTTGAGGAATATGTAGAGCGGATGGCGGTTTTAGCGGCAGACGAGGCTGTAATTAGGACATTCGGCGGGGGAAGCGCCGTAGATTTAGCGCAAATACAAAGAGGCGGGGAATATCAAAAACTTTTTACTATGTTTTATTCTTTTGCGGGCGCTATTATAGCGCCAATTGTAAAGACAGCGATAGAAAATGCTGTAATTTTTAGTTTTTTGTGATACGGCGCTGTTTAATCTCTCTTAAAAATTGCCGTTTGTAAATTTAGAAGCATTAAATTGTTCCAAAAAGCCTATCTCCCGCATCGCCTAAACCGGGGACTATATAGCCTTTATCGTTTAATTTTTCGTCTAAAACCGCCGTATATATTGGTATATCGGGATGATGCTGGTGTAAAAAATTTATGCCTTCAGGCGCTGAAACAAGACATAAAAATTTTATGTTGGAACACCCCGCCTCTTTTAATTTATCCAAAGCGGCATTTACGCTGCCGCCTGTGGCAAGCATCGGGTCTATTAAAATTACGTCCATATTTTTCGCCTCTTTTGGAATTTTAAAATAATAGGTATTAGGCTGCAGAGTGCTTTCATCGCGGAAAATCCCAATATGCCCGACTTTTGCAGAAGGCACTAAATTTAAAATTCCTTCAACCATACCTATTCCCGCTCTAAGTATAGGCACTAAAAGCATCTGATGAGTATAAATTTCGCAAACAGCCTGCCCGATAGGAGTTTCAACTTCTATTTCAGTTAGCGGAATATCCTTTGTAATCT
>JAIRQB010000029.1 GCA_031256695.1 Elusimicrobiota bacterium
TGTGGTATTGGCTTTTAGCTCTCATAACTTATAACTCATAACTCTAAAACTCTCCTAAAGTTCTTTTTTCCGATTTTGTTATACTCTCTCTCGGTATTTTGCTAAAAAACAATTTTTAAGGAGGCAAAAATGAAAAAAACATCCTCGCAAATCAGGCGCGAATTTTTAGACTTTTTTAAGAAAAACGGAGCAGAGATTGTCCCGTCGGATTCTTTAATACCTTCAGGGGACAGCACTTTGCTTTTTACATCTGCAGGTATGGTTCAATTCAAACAGCATTTTTTAGGGCAAAGCAAAGACGCTTTCACCCGCGCTGCGAGTTGTCAAAAATGTTTTAGAACTTCCGATATTGAGCAAATCGGACAGACAACAAGGCATTTAACTTTTTTTGAAATGCTCGGCAATTTCAGTTTCGGCGATTATTTTAAAAAAGAATCAATCAACTGGGGTTGGGAATTCTTAACAAAAAATATGTCTCTTCCCATAGATAAACTCTATATAACTGTTTATAAAGACGACGATGAAGCCGAAGAAATTTGGAAAAAAATAGTCCCCGCCAGCCGTATTACAAGAATGGGCGAGGATACAAACTTTTGGAATATGGGAGATACCGGTCCCTGCGGACCCTGCTCTGAAATCTATATAGATTTAGGACAGGATTGCGGCTGTGGAAAACCGACTTGCTCTGTCGGCTGCGATTGCGACAGATACCTTGAAATTTGGAATCACGTTTTTACTCAATTTGACAAACAGCCCGGCGGCTCTTTAAAGCCTTTGCCGAGAAAAAATATAGATACGGGAATGGGTTTAGAAAGATTAGTTGCCGCTGCAAACGGACAAAAAAGCATTTTTAATACAGACTTATTTATGCCCATAATGGAAGCCGCCGCTTCTATTTTAAAAATAAAACCCGACAAAAATAATACCGTTCAACTTAGAATGATAGCAGACCATTGCCGCGCTGTGACATTTTTAATTTCAGACGGCATTTTGCCTTCTAATGAGGGGCGCGGTTATGTTTTGCGGAGGATTTTGCGCAGGGCTTTGCGGACTGGGAAAATTTTAGGGCATTCAGAGCCTTTTTTAAATGAACTCTCAAGCGCTGTTTTTAAAATTATGGAGCCGGCATACCCGGAACTTTCGGCAAAATTAAGCAATATCAAAAGCATAATCTCTGTTGAAGAAGAAAAGTTTTTAGAGACTTTGCAATCAGGCTCTGATATTTTATTTCAGATGATAGACAGTTATAAATCTAAAAAAGCGCAAATTATAAGCGGGGAAGATGTTTTCAAACTGCACGACACTTACGGTTTTCCTTTTGATTTGACAAAAGAAATAGCATTAGAAAATGGTTTAGACATTGACGGCGAAGGCTTTAAGCGCAGACAGGCTGAGGCTCAAGAAAAATCCCGCGCTTCTTGGGAAGGCTCGGGCGAAAAAGATATCGCTTTTTATTCTGCAATTCATAAAAAAGCGGGAGATACAGTTTTTGAAGGCTATGATAAAAACGGCGTTGAAGGCGGGGTTTTATCTTTAATTAAAGACGGGATAGAAGTTCAAACTTTGAACGCAGGAGAGACAGGAGAAATTGTTTTGTCTAAAACTTCTTTCTATGCCGAGTCGGGCGGTCAAATAGGCGATATAGGCATTCTTGAAAACAATCTTTTTAAGGCTGAAGTTTTAGGCGTTTTTAAACCCATCGGCTCTCTTTTTGTCCATAAAATAAAAGTTTTAAGCGGCTCAGTTAAAGCAAAAGATATTGTCAAAACTGTTTTTGATTTTCAGACAAGGCGGCAGACGGCGCGCCATCATACTTGCGTTCATCTATTGCAGGCTGTTTTAAGAGAGATTTTCGGCTCTCATATAACTCAAGCGGGCTCTCTTGTTTCAAATAATTATTTGAGGTTTGACTTTACGCATTTTGCGCCCATAAAGAGAGAGGATTTATTTGCCATAGAGCGCAAAGTCAATGCCGCTATAATGGAAAATATGCCCGTCATTGTTAAAACTATGCCTATAAGCGAGGCGCGCTCAGCCGGCGCTATGGCTTTATTCGGCGAAAAATACGGCGAGACAGTGAGGACAATTTCTATAAAAAACAATCAAAACAATTCTGTTTTCTCTATGGAACTCTGCGGCGGCACTCACGTAGAAAGAAGCGGCGATATAGGTTTTTTTAAAATCATATCAGAGTCTTCTATCGGCGCTCAGACGAGGAGAATTGAGGCTATGGCTGGTCTTGCCGCTTGCGATTATATAGACGCTCAAGAGCGGCAGATTTTGCAAACTGCAGAATTTTTAAATGCAGGCGGCAAAGATGTCTTTTTTGAAAAAGTAAAAAAGAATGCGGCAAGCGTTAAAGAATTGGAAAATCAAATCAATGTTTTAAAGAGCCGTCAATTTTTAAGCGACATAGATTCTTATCTAAAAGAAGTTCAAAATATCAAAGGCTTCAATTTTGCGCCTATTCTTGTAAAAGACGCCGACATAAAATCGCTAAGAGATTTGTCTGATAAAATAAAAGAAAAATTGACTTCTGCGGTTATTATTTTAGTTTCACAATCGCAAGAAAAAGTTTCGTTTATTGTCTCAGTGACAAAAGATTATGTCCAAAAAGGAATAGATGCGGGCAAGATTGCCAAATCTTTTGCCGCTGATATAAACGGCTCGGGCGGCGGCAAAGCGGATTTTGCGCAAGGCGGCGGCAAAGAAATATCTAAGGTTGAAAAAGCGCTCAAAGAAGCGGGAAAGCATATGTTTATTATTGTCGCATCGATTCTTGTTGAAAAAGCGCTCAATGAAGCGGGAAAACACATATAGAATTGAGAAGTGAGAATTAAAGACAAAGTCAGTTAAGAGTTCAAAGTTAAGGAAAACGGCATAAAAAAGCAAGGCGGAAGTTAGCGCGTCTGTCAGCGCCGCAATTCTCCCATAGCGCCGCTACTGCGAAGGCGGAGCAAGCGTTCACAAAGATTGCTTTGCGCTATCGCAGAACGCAATCTGCCTACGGAGGCATTGAAATGTTTAAAAACATCAGCAATGACAAAACTGTCAATCGCGAGTATGTTAAACGCATTGAGGCTATCATCGCCGATTATGAACTTATTAAAGAAGGCAAACACCCCCATTGGAAGTTTGCCGCAGACCTCTTTAAAGCCGCTAAAATCCCAAGACAATCTTTTTATAAGGTCTATAATCGGCTGCAACGCAATGGTTCTGTTTTGCCGGGCGTCAGAGGCTGCCCCAGAAATATCCATAATTTTTCACCCGAGATAGAAAAGACAATAGTTGATTTAAGAAATAGCGGGCTTAATCGTTTTGAAATTTATAAAGGACTTGAATTTACTCTTAAAGATAACCCGCCAAGCCCTACTGCGATTTATTATTTCTTAAAAAAACACAATCTAAATAGGCTAAATCCAAAACAAAAGCAGGTGAGACGAATGATAATCAAAGCGCTCTCAGGCGAATTAGGACATATAGACCTCTACCATTTGCCGAGAGGATTTATAGCAGACGGCAAGAAGTATTATCTCGTTGCCCTCATAGACGACGCTACAAGATTGATTTGGGCTGACATTATCCCCGACGCCACTTCGCTCACAGTGATGTTTGCTGCGATGCGAATAATCCGTTTGTTAGACAGCAGATACGGCATAAAGTTTAAAGAAATTATGACGGACAACGGCGCTGAATTTACGGGAAAACCTTTTGTGACATTGCTTGCTTTGCTGTCAATAAAGCACAGAAGGACTAAACCATATCACCCGCAAACAAACGGGAAAATTGAGAGGTTCTGGCGGACAATTTACGTTGACTTGCTGCAAGAAGCAACTTTTAAGAGCGCAGAGGCATTTAGAGACGAATTGCAAAAATACCTGCTTTATTACAATGAATTTAGACCGCATTCATCGCTAAATAACCTAACCCCCAAAGAATTTTGCAATAAAATCTGTCTACGAAATGTTTGACTTGCACAGCAATGACACGGCGGGTTTTGTTAAGAGGCGTAAGGGCAACAGCAGGGACAAAAACAACATTTGCGGTAAAGACAGCATTGTTGAAGCGAAAGCCAGGTCCCTTGGTGTCATTCCCGCGTATGCGGAGTTATTTGGCGGCGTTTTACGCCGACAAATTACTCAAGAATCACATTTTCACTGAAATGAAGACGTTTTCCTCTTTGCCTTTGAAAAGGAAACGGCAAAAAGCGGCGGGAGTTTTAATGCTCCCGCCTTGTAAAAACAGAAGTCTTTTGACATTTGCGATACAAAAAAAGAGAGGGGGGGTTTTTGATAATCCAAAAACCGCCCGCGCTTTAAATA
>JAIRQB010000102.1 GCA_031256695.1 Elusimicrobiota bacterium
AATGGAAAACAAAATCTCTCAATAAATCCTTCTCAAAACAATTTCAACTCTCAAAATCCTAGCAATTCTGCCGCTAAAAAGAAAAATTCAGTTTTTTTTCGTCAAAGTTGGATAGAAATAG
Source organism: Elusimicrobiota bacterium (assembly GCA_031256695.1). Classification (GTDB taxonomy): domain Bacteria; phylum Elusimicrobiota; class Endomicrobiia; order Endomicrobiales; family Endomicrobiaceae; genus JAIRQB01. The sequence continues at coordinate 122 of JAIRQB010000102.1, forward strand.
ACAAAAGCGATTATCTTTTCAACTTAAAAAAAATAAGAGAATTCGTCTCAAAATCAGCAAAAATTATGCCTGTTTTGAAATCAAACGGATATGGTCACGGTCTTGTTGAATTAGGGCGCGAAACTCAAAATGCAGGTTTTAACTATATTGCTGTTTTCTCTTTGGAAGAAGGCATAGAGTTAAGAGAAGCGGGCGTGAAAACAAATATTTTAATTTTAGACGAGATTTATCCCTTTGAAAATCTTGAAGCAGCCGTAGCCCACGATTTAACTCCTACAATTTCCACAATGGCTTCCCTTATGGCTATAGAGCATCTCGCCGTGCGTCTGCAAAAAAGAATCTCTTTTCATCTTGAAATAGACACAGGTATGGGAAGAGCAGGCGCAAGTCCTGAAACCGCTTTTCAAATAATTCAAAAAATAGCGCAAACTCCCGAAGTGAGTATGACGGGAATGTTTACGCATTTTTCAGTAGCAGATACAGACCCCGTTTTTACCAAACATCAACTCAAAACATTTTTGTCCATAGTCAAATATGCGCATTCAAATTTTGGTTTAAGATTTATAGCGCACGCTGCAAATTCAGCGGCAATTTTTAAAGATGCGAGAAATCATTTAGATATGGTTAGACCGGGCATTGCCGTCTATGGCATTTCGCCTTTTAAAAATTCTGAAAAAACCGTCAAATTGAAACCCGTTTTGACTTGGAAGACAAAAATCACTTTGCTTAAAAAAGTTCCATCAGGCGCAGGCATAAGTTATGGAAGGACTTTTGTCACAAATAAATCCTCTCAAATAGCAATAATACCCGTAGGCTACGGCGACGGATACAATAGGCTATTGTCAAATCAAGGCGAAGTTTTAATAAGAGGCAAACGCTGTCCTATAGCGGGAAGAATTACAATGAATATGACTATGATAGACGCTACGGGAGTAAAAGGCGTTTCATTAGGCGATGAAGTTGTCTTAATAGGCTCGCAAGGCAAAGAGCAAATCACAGCAGATGAAATAGCCAAAGACCTTGACACAATCAGTTATGAAGTGCTGTGCGCAATCTCTCCAAATATACCGAGAATTTTGGTCTAAATCCGATAAAAATCAACAATCAAAAATTATGAATTATGAATTCATAACTTTTTAGTTTTATAGAGGACATTATGTCTTTAGACGAAGTTTTTACTGCGGCTCAAGAAAAAAGGCTTTTTAAACATTTTTTAAAAAAACTCTCAGAAAATATTGAGGGTTTAGGCATAGCCAGTTCTATGGCTATTGAGACATTCGGCTGGATTTTTAGAGGGGCGATTTCCATATCCAATACAGTCTATCAGATGGTTGAGATGGGATGGCGCTCCCTGCCGATTGTGGCTTTGACTTCTTTTTCCGTCGGTATGGTTATCGCTTTGCAAGTCGGCACAGCCACAACAAATATGTTTAATGAGCCTATTTTTATAGGAATGATAATGGGCTTTTCTCTCGTATTAGAATTAGGTCCTATTATTACCGCTGTAATTGTAGCGGGCAGAGTGGGAGCGGCAATTACTGCAGAACTCGGCACTATGAAAGTCACTGAGCAGATAGACGCTCTCTACACGCTCGGCACAAATCCTGTAAAGTATTTGGCTGTTCCGCGTTTTTTAGGATGCATTTTGATGTTTCCTCTGCTTACAGCCATTGCCAATGTAATCGGAATGACGGGCGGTCTTCTTGTGACGATAAATTCTTGGGACGTAACCCCTGAGCAATTTTTAAGCGATTCAATAGACCTTATGAGTATGAAGACCTTTTTTCACGGTTTTATAAAAGCATTTTTTTTCGCCTTAATTATTGCAGTAGTCGCTTGTCATAAAGGGCTAAATGCCAGCGGAGGAGCAGAAGGAGTCGGCAAGGCTACTACAAGTTCAGTTATGATGTCTTTAGTTTTGATTATAACGTCAGATTATTTTCTAACTCTTGCTCTTGTATCCTTTGGAATAAAATAAATACGTTTAAAAGTTAAAAGTTAAAAGTGAAAAGTTAAAAATTAAGGAAAAGAAATTTTAGAGTTGTTAACTGATATGCCGCAGCCGTTGCAGACGGCAGCGGCACATAAACTTTTAACTTTTAACTTTTAACTTTTAAGAGTAATTTGGCGGCGTATTGCCGACTTTACTCCTTGGTGTCGGCTACGCCGACAAATTACTCAAGAGTTGTTTGGCGGCGTTTTACGCCGACAAATTACTCAATTAACTTTTAACTTTTCACTCTTGAAGGTTCATTATGATAGAAATCAAAAATTTACATAAAAGTTTCGGCAGCAGAAATGTTTTAAACGGCTTGACTTTCAATGTCCGCGATAGGGAAAATCTCGTAGTAATAGGTCTATCAGGCACGGGGAAAAGCATTTTGCTTAAAAATATGGTTGGTCTTATAAAGCCTACATCAGGCTCTATAATAGTTGACGGCGTAGATATAACAAAATGCTCCCTTGCCCAGTTGCGCGAAACTCAAAAAAAGATGGGTTATGTTTTTCAAGAAGCCGCTCTTTTTGATTCTCTAACTATTTATGAAAATGTCGCTTTCGGTCTTAAAAATTTAAGTTCTATGCCCGCTTCTCAAATAGGCAAAAGAGTTACTGAATGTCTTGCTATGGTAGGGCTGAAATCAGATATTGAAAAATTAAAGCCTTCAAGTTTATCGGGCGGTATGAAAAAGAGAGCCGCCATAGCGCGCACTATAGCCTATAGCCCCCGCTATATTTTCTATGACGAACCCACCACTGGTTTAGACCCAATAATGTCAGATGTTATAAGCGATTTGATTATTCATTTAAGGGATAAGTTGCAAATTACTTCTGTAGCCGTCTCTCACGATATGAAGTCCGCTCACAAAATGGCTGACAGAATTATAATGCTCTACCAAGGACGCATTGTTTTTGACGGAACTCCGACAGAGGCAGAAAGCACGGACAATAAAACTGTCCGGCAATTTGTTGAAGGCTCAGCCCAAGGACCAATAGAGGCTGAGAGAACTTTTAAATAAGGATATTTTATGAGCGCTTATTTTAAATTAGGACTTTTTACAATTATAGGCATAGCGGCAATAATAGGGTCTATTATTGCAGTAGGCGATTTTTCTCTGTCGCAGGATAGAAAATTCTATGTTCTATTAGACGATGCTACGGGACTTACTAAGAAAGCGAAAATCTCGGTAGCGGGCGTTGATACGGGGTTTTTACAGTCTATTACTCTTGAAGGCAGCAAGGCTAAACTTATGCTCGCTATAACGGATAAGAATGTAAAAATTTATAAAAACGCCAAGGTTTCAATTCTGTCAACGGGCATTATCGGCGTAAAATTTTTAAGCATAAATCCCGGCGATGCCTCTTATCCCTTAGCGGAAGAATACGACTATTTGACAGCCGTATCGGGCGATTCTATCAGCGATATGATTGACAAATTGAGCAAGGCTTTAGATTCAGATACGGCGGGCAATATATTTGAAAATCTCGCTCAAACCGTCAGCAATTTAAAAGAAATCACAGAAAATTTAAAACATCAAAACAATGAGATTAACGGCATAATCAGAAATGCGAGCGTTTTTACCGCAAACTTGGCGCAAATTGCTTCTGAAAATAGAAATGATTTAAGAGAGGCGGTAACTAAATTTAAAGATATTTCAGATAAATTAGACCTAATAGCGTCTCAAATTTACAGCGGCGACAATTTAGTAGGCGCTTTACTTAGCGACCCGGAAACGGGAAACAATTTAAAAGAAACTATCGCAAGCGCCAAAGAGACTATGCAGACTATTCAGCAGGCTGTTGACGCTATCGGCGGGCTTGAAATGCAGTGGAATTATACGGGCTTTTTTGACACAAAAGAGTCTGAATATAGAAATGATTTAGGCATTAAAATACTTCCAACTCCAAATAAGTTTTATTATGTCGGCATATCAAATATCGGCTCTACAGACAATACAGATGAAGACGATGGCGAGGAGAAGAAAAGAGCAGTTCCTCTAAATACCATAGACGCTTTGCTTGGTTTTAGACAAGGGAAATTTGAAGTCTATGCGGGCATTATGCGTTCTCAAGGCGGCGTCGGCGCCGGTTATTCTATTTTTGAGCCGATGTCTGCTAAACGCAAAACGCTGCAAGTCCATTTAAACGCTTACAATTTCGGACGCAAGAAAAACGGAACTGTAATAGACGGCGATTTGAGAGTAGGAATTTTAAAATGGCTCTATGCCGGCGTAATGGTAGAGGATGCTATGTATAGAAATGCTTTAACTCCATATATTAAGTTAGAAATTGACGACAAAGATTTAGGACGCCTTTTCGGCATAGCGTCGGTGGCTGCCGCAGCCTCAAGATAAAGCGAGAATTTTTAACTAATGGAATAACAATGGAAAACGGCATAAAAGAAAAACTATTCAATGGATTAAATTTCAAAACTATTCTCTCAAACACTGACTTTACAGAGGAAAGCGTCAGGGCGGTAATTGTTGACCCATTGCTTAAAGAATTGGGCTATGGGCAATCCGATATTGTCAGAAATAAAAACTTGCAATTAAAAGTGGGCAGCGCTCAAAAGGCAATCTCGCTTATGCCCGATTATCTTTTAAAAGCGGGGGAGTATTTTTCTTTTGTTTTAGACGCAAAGTCGCCTTCTCAAAATATTTTAGACGAGGGCAATATCAATCAAGCATTCAGTTATGCCGTCCACCCGCAAGTAAACAGCAAATACTTTGCATTATGCAATGGAATAGAATTTGCTCTTTTTAGGACTTCCGATATAAAAACGCCTATTTTTTATTTCAAACTTGAGGATATAGATGAGAATTTTGAGAGATTAAAGAATTATCTTTCACCGCAGAGTTTCCACAGCGGCAAAGAGGCTCAATATATCCGTCCGCAAGACGAGGCTGGCGGCAAAATTTCGGCAAAGTCCGATGATTTTGATTATTCAAAGAGACCGCTATTGAGAGAGATAGCAGTAAAAAAGAGGGCTGCAAAGAGACATTTCGGCGTTCACGGATATTTCACAAAGCAGAGTTGGAATGTAGTAGCCGAATACATAAAGAATTTCACAAAGAAAGGCGATATAGTTTTAGACCCTTTCGGCGGCAGCGGAGTGACAGCAATAGAAGCGCTAATGAATGGGCGGCGGGCAATCAATATAGACTTAAATCCGATGGCTATTTTTTTAGTTGAAGCTTTAGTAGCGCCCGTCAAACAAAATAAGTTAGAAG
>JAIRQB010000128.1 GCA_031256695.1 Elusimicrobiota bacterium
AGACAATAGAGCATCTTGCAAAAATTTCATTTATAAGTTCTCTTATAGGCGGAGCAAAAGAATTGTCAGCAGAACAAATTTCCGCTTTAAAGTCTGTTTAATCGGCGGGCAATTATTAAGAGAATGCGCAACTTGTTTTTGACGGATAATATTCAAAGTCTGCGTCGCCAAAAACATTTTCAGCAAAAGTTTTATTTTTATTTCTGCATAAAGATTGTTTTTGCTTTTTCAAAAACTTCTTCAACTGTGATTTTTTGCATACAGATAGGATTTTTGCAATTTCTATTACGGCAAGGCTGGCAAGGGACTTTCTTTTGAAAAATAAAAGTATTTCCTTTATAGGGACCAGTTCTTTTGGCATTTGTAGGACCTAAAAGCGCTATGCTTTTAACCCCCAGCGCAGTTGCAATATGCATAGGTCCCGCCTCATTGCCTATAAAAAGCCGTCCGATTTTAAAGAGAGCGCGCAATTCTTTTAGCGTCAAAATCCCCGTCAAATTTATTATAGAAATGCCGCAAAGAGTAATTATCTCTTCGTCTAAACCCATTTCAGCGCTGCCGCCTTCTCTGCCGCCTATCAAAACTATCTCTGCTTTGAGTTCTGCATTCAATCTCTTTATGAGTTTTGCAAAATTGTTTTTATCCCAGCGCCTTGAAAGCCAGCCGCCGCCGGGGTGTATTATGATTAAATTTTCTAAATCCCTTGCGCCTTTGTCTTTTAATTTTTTGACTGCATTTTCTATATCGCTATTGGATACGGCAATAGGATATTCAAAAACGCTTTGACAGCCTATAAAATTGACGGCTGACAAATGCCTCTCTATGCAATGGGCATCAGGGTTTGGATTTTTGATTTGTTTTGAAAAAAGATAAGAGAATTCTCTCATACCATTTGTAGATGAAGAGGCTATTTTAAACTTTGCGCCCGCTAAAACTGCAAAAAATGCGGATTTTGCAAGACCGTGAAAGTCTATGCTTAAATCAAACTTTTGGGAGCGCAGTTGTTTTCTTAAATTTTTAAAGTATGAGAATTTTTTCTCTTTTCTGTCCCAAATAAAAACTTTTTCTAAATAGGGATTTCCTTCTAATATCGGGGCGCACCTTTCATCTGACAGCCAAAAAATGCGGGCTTGAGGATATTGTTTTTTTAGAGAGGAAAGAGAAGGCAATGTGAAAATTATATCGCCTATTCTGCTTGGCTGAATTATCAAAATTTTAGGCGAGGGATGGCATTCTAAATATTGCGATATATCTTTTTTCCAATAGTGTTTGTCTGCAAAATCAAAAAGTTTATTTAGTTTTTCCTCAACTTCTGACGCTTTTGCTTCTATATTGTCTTCTTTATTTATGTATACGGGAGGACTCCAAATTTGAATGCTTTTAGAAAAAGGAAAAGGCACTCTTTCTTTATCCCAAGTCTTTCCTAAAATTAAGCGCTGTTTGCTTGCGGCGCTGATGCAGACTATCGGCAGAGATGTTTTTTTAGCGGCGTATAAAATGCCCGTTTTTAATTTGTGATAAGGACCTGTGGGACCATCTGCGGCAAAGGCTAAACTATATCCCTTGCGCGCATAGCGCAACATCTCTATGAGCGCGCGTTCCCCGCCTCTTGTTGAAGAGCCTCTAACTGTTATATAGCCTAAACTATGCAAAAGGTTTGCCAACAATTCTCCGTCTTTTGAAAGACTTACCATAATGACTATATTTTGATTTTGATTATGCATTAGCATTGCAAATTCTGCGCCGTGCCAAAAAGGATAAATTGCTTGAGACGGAAATCTTTCAGTATCGTTTAAATAAGTTTTCCGCAAAGTTTTATCTATAAAAAAAATAATTTTATGAAGTAATTTTTCCATCACATTTCCCGCCTCAACGCTTCTGCCGCGAGTTTAAGAGAACCTTTTTGTTTTTTAACCGCTTCAAAAGCCTTCTTGCCCATCTCAAATAATTTTCCCCTGTCGCTCAAGAGATTTAAAACTTGTTTTTGTAAATCTAAAGTATCGCTGACGGCGATAGCGCCGCCTGCCTCTAATAAATTTTGCGCTTCTGTTTTAAAATTATCCATAAATTTTCCAAAGAGGACGGCTTTTGAATAAGCGGCGGCTTCTATGGGGTTTTGACCGCCTTTATCTATAAGAGAGCCGCCTATAAAGCAGAGGTCTGAAATAGAATAAATATCCTGCAATACGCCGAAAACGTCTACGATTATAAAGTTTTGATTTTCTTTTAGAGACAATTCTGAAAATAAAGAGTATGGAATGCCCTTTTCAGAGAGAATGTTTTTAATAGTTTGAAGCGCTTCTAAATGCCGCGGCGCTAAAAAGAATTTGAGATTTGGGTATTGTTTTGAGACTTCTTTATAAACGCTTATCAGAGATTCTTCTTCTCCTTCTCTAATGCTGCCCGCCGTAAAAACAAAATCGCCGTCTTTTAAATTAAACTTTTTTCTGTCGGCGGAAGCGTTGAAATCTCTGTCGTATTTTATATTGCCGCATACAATAATGCGGGATTTGTTTTTTGACAAAACTTTATAATGAGCGCCGTCTTCTGCGCTTCTTGCAAGAACTAAACCTATACAACTTATAAAAGCGCTCCAAAAAAAAGAGAAAAACTTATAAAACTTAAAAGTCTTATCTGATATTCTGCCGTTTACTGAAATGATTTTTACTTTTTTGATATGGGCGGCAAAAAGCAGAGAGGGCCAAATTTCAGTCTCTATCGGGGCTAAAATATCAGGCTTTATTATATTGAAAGCGCGGCTCATCAATGGATAAATATCCAAAGGAAAAAGGGAAATAAAATCAATATCTTTTATGTTTTCAGCATATTTGCGAGCCGTCTTTGTGACTACTGTGAGGACTATAGAAATGCCGCCGCCGCTTTTTAACATTTTAAAAAGAGGCTCTGCCGCGCGGACTTCGCCGATAGAGGAACAATGAAACCAAATTCTTTTTGTTTTGATTTGACTTGACGGCTCGGTATTATTTGGCGAAGGAAAATCCCATAAAACAAATCTCTCTTTTGTTTTATAGGAAAAATTGCGGCGGAAATTGGAACTGAAAAGCAAAGCGAAAGGAGTGATAATGCAGAAGAAACAGATTGTCAAAATGTTGTATATGAGTAAAAGCAAAGCAGTCATTTTATTTGCCTTTTTTTTTTGAGGGAAGTCCAATAGAGGAGTTCGCAAATTGAGTATTTTGGAATTAAGAGATTGTTTTGAAGCGATATGTCTATTTTGTCTATGGGGAGCAGTTTTTGCAAGACTTCATAATTCTGCGACGCAATTTCTCCGGCGGGCAAAATCTCATTGTCTTCTTCTTGCGCTTGGGCATTTATTAAACGCAAAGCAAATTTGCGGCACTGCTGCAGCGCTTCTACCGCTATAGAAGAGACTATCTCTTGAGTATTGCTTCCGTATAAAGTTTCATTTTTTTTATATTCCTCTTCAAGTTCTTTTCCGACAGAGGCAAAAAGAACTGTTTTTGCCGTCAATTTGCTTAAAATTTCTTTCTCATCTGTTTTGCCCTCAAGATTTAACGATTCTTTGGGAAATGTTTCATAAAGAATGGAAGGACGGATTGATTTGGAATAAAAATGCAAGGCTTCGGGAAGGTTTTGCAAAAATTCTTCAGGCAGGCGCTCAACGCTCATTAGAGTTTTCAATGCTCTCTCAATTTCTCTATCGCGCAAATGAATTTTAAAGTTTTTTATTTTTCTCATTTCAGGAGAGTTTACCCTGTTTCTTTGCAACTTTTAATCTCTTTCTTTTTCTGGTCTCATATTCATAGACCAAAGGAGCGCAAATAAAAATAGAGGAATAAACTCCTAAAACTGTGCCGATTACCATTACATAGGCAAATGTGTGTATTACTTCTCCGCCTAAAAAGAAAAGGGCGCAAGCGACTATAAAGACAGTGACGCTCGTAACTATAGAGCGGAGCAAAATAGAATTTATACTTCTATTTATAATTGTTGCGAAATCGTCTTTGATATAAAGCCTCAAATTTTCTCTCATTCTGTCAAATAAAACTATAGTGTCATTTATGGAATAGCCCGCTATAGTCAAAAGAGCCGCTATCACTGTGATGTCTATTTCTTTATTTGTCAAAACTATAAATCCGAAAGAAAGAGCAACGTCATTTATAATGCCTACAATAGAGACGACGCCCCAAAGGCTTGATTTAAATCTAAATGCCACATAGACAATAATGCCTAAAAAAGCGAAACAAAAAGCGTATAGAGCCTGCTTTGAGAGATATTCGCCTACAACTGGACCTACAAATTCCATTTTTTCAACGGTCATTTTATTGCTTGGAAAAGCGCTGTGAAAAGCGTCTGTGATTTTATCCTCAAATGTCTTTTGTTCTCCTATATCGCGTTTTGCCCTCAAAATATAAGTGTTTTCAGATTTTTGAAGTTCAAAAGAAGAAATTCCCGCATCAATTACAGCCCGCCTGACATCTTCCATCTCAACTTGATTGTCAAAAGAAACCTGCATCATTATGCCGCCTGTAAAATCTATTGAATAGTTAGGACCGCCTTTAAAGATATAGACGGACAGTAAAACGATAAATAAAATTACAGGAATTGCAAAAAATCTGCGTCTTTTGCCTATAAAATCAATATTTAAATCTTTAATTATTTGCACGGTCTTCCTCCATTGCGCTCAAATGTCAAAAACGGCGGTTTTAGCGCATTTTTGATTTGGATTATATTTTTAATTTAGACAAGAAATGCTCGCCAAGCAAGAAATCATAGAGTATTTTGGTAACCGCTATTGATGTGAACATACTTATGATTAGACCTATGGAAAGAGTCACAGCAAAACCTTTGATAGGTCCTGTGCCAAATTGAAATAAGAAAACAGCCGCTATCAAAGTGGTGACATTGGCGTCAAAAATAGTCCAAAAAACTTTTTGATAACCGGTGTCAACGGCTATTCTGACGCTCTTGCCTGTTTTCAATTCTTCTCTTATGCGCTCTAAAATCAGCACATTTGCATCAACAGCCATAGCAAGAGTTAATGCTATGCCGGCAACGCCGGGTAGAGTTAAGGTAAATTGAAAATAAGTCATAAAGGCTATAAGTATTACTAAATTTAAAACCAATGCTATATCGGCTATAAAGCCTGACAATCTGTAATAAATCAGCATAAATAAAATGACAATCGCTATACCGCAGAGCGCTGATGTAAAGCCTCTCTTTATAGCGTCATCGCCTAAAGTTGGACCTACTGTCCGCTCTTCTATTATGCGGACAGGCGCGGGCAGGGCGCCGGCTCTAAGTATTGTAGCGAGAAGTTTGGCATCTTCAGGCATAAAATTGCCTTCAATTATGGCTTTGCCGTCGGGAATGCGCGCTCTGATTACAGGGGCAGACTGCACAATATCGTCAAGGACTATAGCCAACTGTCTATCCCTAAACCTATCTGTAATATCTGAAAAGAGCCTCGCTCCGTCTTTATTGAATTCTATGGAAACAATGGGCTGTCCGAATTGTCCGCTGAGTTCAACTTTGGCATTGACAAGATAAGCGCCTGTAATTTGAGCCTTGTCTAAAACATAAATAGCGGAATGTTCTTTATCTTCAAAAACAGAAGCGCCTTGCGGCATAATTTTTTGAATTTCAGGATAAGCGGAGGGATTTGCATTGTAATCAGAAGGGGATATGCTTTTATCTCTTAAAGCGTCTAAAACTTCAACGGCTTCAGGGGTATTGTTTACTATTCTAAATTCTAAAAGAGCCGTTTTGCCGAGCAATTCTTTTGCGGCATTTGAGTCTTTTATGCCGGGCAGTTGAACGACTATCCATCTGTCGCCTTGCTTTGCTATCAGAGGTTCTGCGACGCCAAATTGGTCTATTCTATTTCTTATAATTTCAATGGCTCTGTCAACAGCATCGTCTATCTTTACCGAAGCGTCTAAAGAAGAAGCGTCAACTTCTAAAAGGAGATGAGAGCCTCCCTTTAAGTCAAGACCTAATTTCAAAATTTTATTCACTATCGGCAGTCTTTCTTTTTGAGCGGCATCTCTCTTGTCTTGAGCCATTCTATACCACTGGAAAGACGGCAAAAGAGCATAGACTGAAAAAGCGAGAAGCGCCAAACTTATAATAACTTTTAAATTTATCCTTCTCATTTATGTCTCCTGCGCTCCTTTTAAAGAAAATCAGACGCCGCTGTTTGCAGCGTCTGATTTTAAAGAAGCATTTAATATCACATATATTATTTCTTTATGATGTCTGAGACTTGAGAAGAAGCGGTTTCAACGGGCGCAGCCGTTGCGCTTACAGCCTCTTCCGGTTTCCTAAGTAAAACAGCGCTGATTGCCGGTTTTGAGATTTGAATATTTACTCCTTCGGCAATTTTTAATTCAACTATATTGTCTTTTACGCCTGCGACAGTTCCGTAAATACCGCCTGAAGTGATGACTTTATCGTCTTTCTTTAAATTGTTTAGCAACATCTGGTGCTGTTTATTCTTTTTCTGTTGCGGTCTGATGAGAAAAAGATAAAAGAAAGCGAAAATCAAAATCAGCGGGAGAAAACCGCCTAAAGCCGAAGCGCCGCCCGCCTGGGCAAAAGCGCTTTGCGGAAAAAGAAACAATGCTGACAACAAAAATAGCGCCAAAAACTTGATTTTTTTCATTATAAACCCTCTCTATAAAGACAGCCCGCATAATTTTAGCAGATTGCATTTCTTTGCTTTTATGGCATTTTTGCACTTGCCGGGCTGTTTTGTTTGCCAAAAGCCGTTTTTCTGATATAACGAGGGCGGAGTTTAACATAAAATTGAGATTTATGTAAATGCCGATTAAAAGTTAAAGGCTGAATACTTGGCAAAAAGGCAGTTGACAGCGGCATAGAATTTAGCCGCAAAAATACCAAAGGGCATAACGGACGCTTAAACAGAGCAGATAAAAGATGATGATGGCGGACAATTTGCCTAAAAAACGGAAATCTCTTAACTTTTTGCATTCTCTTTTGTCTTTTTTATCCAATAGTTTAAACGAAAAATTTAAAAACCCATTAAAAAATCAATCAAAAATGACAAAAAAGGCATACAAGCAAGACATCAGCCCAAATTGACAATAGATAGACAAAAGATATAGAATTTTTTTCAATTTTTAGAGAGGAAAAAGGCAATTTTGCAGGCATTTTTGGCAGTTTTTTCGGCTTTTTTACTTAATTTTCCCGCAAAAATAACTTTTTTTCGCATTTTTAGCAGGCTTTTAACACAAAATAAGGAGTTCTAATTAAAGATGATGAATTTTGAAACTATTCTTATATATGTGACCGCTCTTTTATTTTCATTTATGCTTCACGAAATAGGACATGCCCAGATGGCTTATATAAGAGGCGATGACACCGCAAAGAATATGGGACGAATCACTTTAAACCCCATACCTCATATAGATATATTCGGCAGTCTTATTTTTCCCGCCATTTTACTTCTCACAAAAGCGCCGATTTTATTTGCTTGGGCTAAACCCGTCATTATCAACTATTCAAAACTAAAAAATCCTAAATTTGACATTCCTTTAGTCTCTTTTGCCGGTCCTTTTGTTCACGTAATTCTTATTGCGCTGTCCCTCATAATAATGAAAGGAGCGCTTTCTTTCCCGCAATTGACCTTTGGTCTGAATATGTCTATTTTGGAATTTTTTACCGTAATGATACAGGTAAATGTAATTCTTATGGTTTTCAATCTTATGCCTATACCGCCTCTTGACGGCTCTAAAATTATCGCTTGCCTTTTGCCCGATGAAATGGCGCGTAAGTATATGGAATTAAACCCAAATATCGGCTTTATTCTTATAATACTTTTTGCAATGTCTGGTTTTTTCGGCAGTATTCTTAACTATGTTTTTACTTTTATAAATAGGATTGCTTTTGTCTTTCTTTACCGCTGACAAAACTACAGCAAGAGTTCTATAAAATGTCGCAATATCAAGCGCAAGAAAAATTTTGTCAAAAGAAAAACCGCAGCAAGAGTTCTGTTCTTAAAAACTTGTCTTAAACAGCAAAACAATTTTACAGGTGGAAAATGAAAAAAAGAGTTTTATCAGGTATGCGTCCTACGGGGCGTCTCCATATAGGGCACTATTTCGGCGCTTTAAAAAATTGGGTAGATATGCAAGATGAATATGATTGTTATTATATGTCTGCCGATTGGCACGCTTTGACTACAGATTATGCCGACACTTCTGATTTAAAGCAAAATTCTTTTGAGATGATAGCCGACTGGCTGGTATCAGGCATATCGCCTGAAAAGAGCGTAATTTTTAAACAATCTCAAATTTATCAGCACAGCGAATTATTTTTAATTCTTTCTATGATTACTCCGCTCGGCTGGCTTTATAGATGCCCTACATATAAAGAGCAAATCAGAGAAATAGAGAATAAAGATTTAAACAATTACGGCTTTTTAGGCTATCCTATTTTACAAGCCGCAGATATTTTGATTTACAAAGCGCATTTTGTCCCTGTAGGGGAAGATCAACTCGCTCATTTAGAACTCAGCAGAGAAATTACAAGACGCTTCAATAATTTTTACGGCAATATTTTGATAGAGCCGCAGGCTAAACTTACAAAGACGGCAAAAGTGCCGGGCATAGACGGACGGAAAATGTCAAAGTCTTACGGCAATTCCATTTTTTTAGGCGAAGAAGAAAAAGATTTAAAAAATAAAGTTTGGCAGATGTTTACAGACCCTCAAAAAATAAAAAAAGACGACCCAGGTCACCCAGAAGGCTGCGTAGTTTTTGCTTTCTATGAGATTTTTAATAAAGACGTCAAAGATAAATGCGAAAAATGTAAAAGCGGCGCTCTGTCTTGCGTTGAATGTAAAAAAGAGGTTTTTGAATGCCTTGCGGTTTTCAGCAAGGATATGGCGCAAAAAAGAAAAGAAATTTTGGCTGATAAAAGTTATTTAGAAAAGATAATAAAAACGGGCAATGAAAAAGCCCAAGATACTGCAGACAAAACTTTAACTGAAATAAAACAATCTCTAAAACTTTAAGGATATGAAATGAATTATGATATACGCATAGACGCTTTTGAAGGACCTCTTGACCTGCTTTTAGACCTCATCAAAAAAGCCCGCTTGGAAATAAACGAAATCAAAATCACAGATATAACCGCTCCTTATCTGGCTTCTCTTGATAATATGCAAGATTTGAATATAGACGCCGCAGGCGAATTTTTAGTTATGGCGGCTTCCCTCATACAGATGAAAGCGCGGGCGCTTTTGCCTTCAAATAATAAAGGCGGCGCTGAAGACGACACTGAATTTGACGATTTAAAGAGAAAACTCCTTGAATATCAGAAATATAAAGAAATTGGGAAAATTCTTATGTATAAAGAGGCTGAAAATTCTCAAATTTTTTATAGACCGCCTTTTAATGCCGATAAAAGCGATTTTATTTTAGATATTGATTTGCAGGCTTTAGCCGGCAGTTTTTACAATGCGCTGAAATCTCTGCCTGATGAAATTAGAGAAATACTTTATCAAGAAATCCCTATTGAAGTGAAAATGCGTGAAATTTTGAATTTCTTGGAAGCAAGCGGCGCTGTATCCTTTAATCAAATATCAAAACTTCAGAAAAGCAAAATGGCTTTAGTCGTGGCTTTTATAGCGCTTTTGGAATTGATAAAGGACAAACAAATTTCTGCAGTGCAGAATGAAAATCTCGGCGAGATAATGATTTATAAAATGAATTCAGCGGCTGCTGACGAGGAAACGCAAGCCTTTGCAGATAAAGACAGCGGCGCGGGATTTGAGACGCTAAAAACTTTAAATTGAATATAGATTAAAACAGAGGAATAAAATGGAAAGAGATGAAGTTAAAAACGTTTTAGAGGCGCTGATGTTTGTTGCTGATAGACCTATTACTTTGAAGGAATTCAAAACTGTTTTACAAGATGATTATGCAGACCTTGACGGGCTTGAAAGTATTTTAAATGAATTAAAAAGCGATTATGAAGTTTTAAACAAGCCTTTTGAAATTAAATTTATAGCGGAAGGATGGACATTTGCCGCAAAAGCGGAGTTCTCCCCTTGGATAAAGAAACTCTATAAAAGAAAATTCACTTTTAAACTCTCGGCTTCAGCATTGGAGACTCTTGCCATAATAGCCTATAAGCAGCCGGTCACAAAAACCGATATTGAGGATATCCGCGGCGTTGATTCTACCGGCGTAATAAATACCCTGCTTGAGAGAAAACTAATTAAAATAGCAGGCATAAAAGAAGTTTTAGGACGTCCTTCTCTCTACGGCACTACCCAAGAATTTATGAAGCATTTCGGTCTTTCTCGGTTAAATGATTTACCGCTCATTAAAGAGGATTTGCAAGAGGAAAAAGATTTTTCAGACGAGACTGTTGCAGAAGAAACTTCCTTGCTTTTTGATGAAGAAAATTCTGATAGCGGCGCTGTTGCGGCGGAATCAGAAGCGGAGTCCGTTCTGGAAGCGTCAGGGGCGGAATCTCAATCCATTGCAGAGTTAGAA
>JAIRQB010000130.1 GCA_031256695.1 Elusimicrobiota bacterium
GAAAAGCATTTTTGCCCGAAGTGTTGTAGGGAATTAGAAAAATCGGGCGCAGGCAATACTTGGTATTGTCAAAATTGCGATGCCGAATTTTTCAAAAAACAAACTCTAAACCAAAAACAGAAAAGAGAGAAAAGGTTTTGGAATTAAGAATTAAAAGTGAAAAGTGAAAAGTTAAAAGTTAAGGAAAACGGCAGTATAAAAAGGCAAAAGCGGGGGGTAGGGCGTCCATCGGAGCGCATTCGGCAAAAGACGTCAGACCCGGGTGTCATTGCGGCGGAAGCCGCAATCCATTTTGCTTTTGCCGTTAACTGAAACGTCGGCAAGCCGTCGCAGGCGGCAGCCGATACCGAAATTTTTGAAATGTATAGCGAAAGTATGATTAAAAACAGCGGTGTCCGCAATGCTTAAGCATTGGGAGCGCGAGGACGCTCCCCGCCGCTAAAAATTAAAAAAGGAGATTAAAAATGAATTTAGATTTGACTGAAATTGACAAAGACACAGCGCGCCGCTTGGCTGACTTATTTGGAACATTAAGCACGCATAAGCAAATTGAGGCGGAATTTAAAGCGGCGCAAGGAAGCGCTCTTGAGGTTTACGGTTGGAACAATGGATTGAAGTTTTTTTATAAAACGGGCAGTCTAAAATTGTCGCAGTGCATTCAAGAACTGATAGCGGAAAGGATAAAAGGCTATGAGGCTGATATAAATGAACTTTTAACGGGCGCAGACAAATAAAAAGGAGTTTGGCAATGGATAACAGAGGCGCAATTTTGCTTTATGAGACCTACAACGAAATTTTTATGCGTTTATCCGATAAGCAAATCGGCTGTCTAATAAAAGGGTTAATGGAATACCAGTTTAAAGGAACGCCGCAATGCTTTGACGACGGATTATTAGAAATGGCTTTTGTAGTGATAAGGCAAAACATAGACCGACACAATGCCGAATATCAAGAACTCATTGAAAAAAGGCGGGAAGCGGGAAAAACGGGCAGCCGAAAGCGGTGGCAAGGCATAGCAAATGTAGCAAATGCTAACAATGCTATTTTTGTTAATAGCAAAAATAGCAATCGCACTAAAGAAAATGAAAGTAAAAGTAAAAATGAAATGCAAAAGAAAAAGACTAAAGACAACAACGTAGTCGGCGCAAGCGCCGACGATTTTGATGTCAATGCTTTAAATCCGCCGTCTATTTCTCAAAAAGAGGCAAAAACTGACCCGCCCGATGTATCCCCAAAGGTTGAAACTACAGTGCCGAGAGCCGCTTCCGTATCTCAAAGCGAGGCAATACAGCGGCGGTGGAATGAGTTTTGCGATTTAAATCCGCAGTTAGCAAAGGTTTTACTTTTGTCTGACAAGAGAAAATTAAAACTTAAAGCCCGCCTGCGAGAGCCGCCTTTTGATTTTGACGCTATACTTGCCGCCTTTGACAAACAGCCTTTTTTGAAAGGCGGAAATAAGCAAGGCTGGATTGCCTCTTTTGATTGGCTAGTTGATAACTCAACAAACTATTTGAAAGTTTTAGAGTTAGCCTATAACAAAGCGGCGGTGGCGGATAAACTGACAGATTTTGTCAAGGCAAAATATGCCCAATATGCTGAAACTGCCGAAGCGGATGCGGAAAATAGCGAGGCAGAGGCAGAAATAATTGAAGGAGGCTGATTATGGATTTACAAATAGCAAAAGGCGCTCAAAATGCCGTTGTAAATCAAACGGCAAAAGCAAAGACTGAAAAACTTATCTCAATTATTGCCGAAATAAAGAAGTTATTTGTTTTATGCAATAGACAAGCGTCGGAAGAGACAATAGCGCTGATTTCAGAAGCGTTAAACGACGACGGCTATGATATTGGAATGGTCAAATATGCCGTCGGCGCGCTATCCCGCAAGACTTGCTCTGTTTTAGGACTGCCGCAAATAATAGCGGCAATACAAGATAGGCAAGAGGAGTTAGAAAAAGAGAGGAAAGAGGCGCAATATAAAGCGTGGATAGAGGAACAGCGGCGCATAGAGGCAAGTATGGAACGCGTCAGCCCTGAACAGATGAGAAAGGATTGGCAACTTCTAAAACAAAGAATTGCCGCTAAAACTTTATGATTTACGCATATTTGAGAGTATCAAGCGACAGGCAGGATGTAAATAGCCAAAGGATTGGCGTTTTAACGCTTGCCGAGCGCAAAGGCTTAAATATAGACGAGTGGATAACAGACGACGGCATCAGCGGGACGAAAGAGCCGGAAGAGCGTCAATTAGGCAGAATACTGCAGAAATTGAAAAAAGACGATGTCTTATTATGCTCTGAACTTTCAAGGCTTGGGCGCAAATTATTTATGGTAATGCGGATTTTAGAGCATTGCGGCAATATCGGCTGCAAACTTTACAGCGAGAAAGACAATTTTGAATTAGATGACAGCATACAAAGCAAAGTTATGGCTTTTGCTTTTGGACTTTCAGCCGAGATTGAGAGGAATATGATTTCACTGCGGACTATTGAAGGCTTAAAGAGGGCGCGGCAAGCCGGTAAAACTTTAGGCAGACCGAAAGGCAGACTATCGCAAAGAACAAAACTATCGGATAAAAAAGGCAGTATAAAGAAATATCTAAATATGGGGCTGTCTAAAAACAAGATAGCAAAGATTTTAGGCGTGCATCGTTTGACGATGTATAGTTTTATAGACAAATTCAATTTAGCGGCAGGGACGGAATATGAGAGGCTGTCAAAAACGGGCAAGTTTTTGCCGCAAAACAATTAAAGGGGCAGGCTATGATTTTAAAGTTTTTAGGATGTGATGAGCGAAGCCGTCAATTAAATGACGAATGGTGGAAAATTTTCAGAGCCCCAATGCCTATAACACAAGCGGGCGATGGGGAATATAGGCGTTTGTATTTTAATTTTTATGGTTTGCCTGAATATTTAGGTTGGCACGCCTATAAGAAGTGGCATAATAAAGAGGCGCGAGAGGCTTTTGCCGATTATGAGAATTCC
>JAIRQB010000064.1 GCA_031256695.1 Elusimicrobiota bacterium
CGCAAACAATAAACTCTTTCAAGGCGATTTGCTTAAAACTTACAATGACTTGCGCGGGGCTGCGTCCAATCTAAACGAATTTGAAGCCGTAAATTCACTGCATTAAAAAGGAGAGTATATGCAAAAAAAATGGATGTTGTTTTTGCCGTTCTTGCTGATGTTTTTGTTTTCTGAAACGCCTTTGTCAGCGGCGTCCCCGCTTGGCGATTTATTCAGCGCAGATGCAAATATGCAAGCCGAAAAGGCGCTTTTGGAAAAAATAAAAAAGGAAAACGGCGAGTTTCACAAAAAACTGCTCGTCTTGCTCAACAAACGCTTTTATTCGGCTTCTAAAGCCGAAAAAGAGAATCTTTATTCCCAAATAAAGGCTCTCATTGCGCAGCAAACCGACAGCGAAATAGAAAACAATAAGAAGTTTATATCTATGCAGTCGGAAAGATTGCGAAAAATTGAAAACAGAGTTAAAGAGATTGAAAAAAACAAGCGGAATTATGTTGAAGAAAAAACTGATTACTTTATAGAAGGATACGACGCGGGAAAAAGCGCAAATCCCTCGTAAAATGCGGAAAGTTAAAAAGACCGGTCAATAAAAAAGCATATGCATATGCAAACAGGGCGCAGGCTCTAAAATAAGGAGAATACAATGAAGAAAAAAATGGCTATCGTTTTATCGTTGTTATTTCTAATGAGCGTCTCATCGTTTGCAATAGGCAATTTTGAAGCCGACACATTTTCAATCAACTATGACAAAAGCAGGCTTTCAGAGATGAGAAAAGATTATAACGGCTTCAAAAAAGAAGTCAGAAAACTCATAGCCGCATACAATAAGGCGCAAGGAAGCGAAAAAGTGGCTATAAGAGGCGATATTGAAAAACTTGTTTCCGCAAGGACAGACAAAGACTTGATTTTAAAAAGAGAAATGTCTGCAAATGTCCTAAATCAAATCAGAGAAATTGAAACCAACAAAAAAAATTATGTCGGCAAGAGAATTGAAATGCTCTTGAGCGCCGAGGGACAGAAGAAACTTTCAGCCTCTAAAAAAGAAAAGAAAGTAAAAGAGAAAAAAGCATAATGCCGCCGCCGCAATAAACGGCTGAATTTAGAAAAACAAAAAGACCTGAAAACAGATAAAGTTTTCAGGTCTTTTTTATTGCATTGTTTTATGCGGAAGTTTTTAAGAGAGAGCGTTTTTAAAATCCTCATAATCAAAAGTTTTGACGGTTTCAATTTTCCCATTTAACCTTTTTATTGCAATAGAGGGCATTTTTACGCCGTTAAACCAATTCTTTTTTACCATAGTATAGCCGGCAGTATCTGCAAAAGCGATTTTATCGCCTATTTTTAATTTTTTTGCCAAATTGAATTTGCCGAAAATATCGCCCGCAAGACAAGAATTGCCCGCTATAATATATTCATAACCGTTGCTTTGCGCCGCTATTTTCTCGTCAAGTTTTGCAGAAATTCTATAAGTGAGCAAATCCAAACAATGCGCTTCTATTGAAGCGTCAACTACCGCTATATTTTTTACATTTTTGACTATATCCAAAACAGTTGTAATCAAATGCGCCGAATTAGTTATTGCGGCTTCTCCCGGCTCAAAATAAACTTCAATGTCAAATTTATTTTTAAACTCTTTGATTTTTTTGCAAAAGTCTTCAAGCGGATAATTGTCTTTTGTAAAGTAAATTCCGCCGCCCAAACTGACCCAATCTAATTCTTTTAAAATAGAGCCGTATTTCTTTGAAATAAAATCAAGTTGGCGCGAAAAAACTTTGAAGTCATCGTTTTCGCAGTTGTAATGCAACATTATTCCGTTTATTTTAGGCAATATGTCTTTTACTTTTTTTATATCGCGCTCTCCGAGACGGCAAAACTTGCGGGCGGGGTCAGCCAAATCAAAATGAGAATAACTAATTGACGGATTTACTCTTAAACCCAAACTTGCTTCTTTGACATCTTTATAAAAACGCTCCAATTGAGAAATGGAATTAAAAATTATTTTGTCGGCAAAACCTTTAAGAGAGTCAATATCTTCTTTTGAATAAGCGACGCTGTAAGAGCATACCTCTTTGCCGAATTTTTCCGCGCCCAATTTAGCCTCGTAAAGAGAACTGCTTGTAGAGCCGTCCATATATTTTTTCATCAAATCAAAAACAGCCCAAGTTGAGAAACATTTTAGAGCGAGCAGAAATTTTGCGCCGCAATTATCGCGCAAAAATGCAATTTTTTTCATATTTTTCAAAAGCGCTTTTTCATCTATCAAATAATAAGGCGTTTTCATTTTTTTCTCCATTCTTATAGATAAAGTTAATAATTGACAACAAAAAGCAGACCCTCAAATTGTCATTGCGCCGGGCGCAAATGCATAGCGCTAGCGCAATCCATTTTTGTTATAAGGCGTTCACCGCTTTCCGCCGTTCTCTTTTCAAAGGCAAAGGCAAAGGCAAAATGGATTCTTGAGTTGCCTCCAATTACAGATGGCAACTCCAGTTGCCTTACCGCTTGGGATTGCAACTCTTGAGTTGCCTCCAATTACAGATGGCAACTCCAGTTGCTTTGCATAATGTTTAGCAACTCCCGCTGACGCAATAGCGGCTTCCGTCACAAATGACACACGGGCATTAACGCATAGCGTTGCCCGCCCGCCTTTGCAAAATCTAAAATCCGCAATTTTTATCCCATCATTTTTGCCTTGATAAAAGAGATTTCCTTTTATCATCGGCATTTTTAAAAGCGATAGAAAACAAGACGGGCAATAAAATCAAAATTTTCTTTAAGCCTTCCTTGCCGCCTCTTGCGCGCCAAGCGAAGTTCAATTTCTCCCAAAGAGCGGATATTTGCGCTATAAAATTTAAAAAGAAAGAAAGCGTCTCTGAATATTTCGGCTTTTGGGACATATTTTTGCATAGCGGCAGTTTTTTTATAAAAACTCTCATTCTTTTCTCTATAAAATCTAATCCCTCTTTGATTTCTACAGCCGAAGTTGAGCGGAAAAGCGCCGAGCAAAATTGCATTGCCAAAATAAGTTTTAAGGCAAAGGCAATCAAATAAATTGAAGGCTTAAAAACAGCCGCGCTAAACTGTCCGCTTTTATTTAGAGCAATAGCAATTTGGACGGCATACATAAAAACGAAATAATATCTGATGAATTTGATGTCTGATATTTGCTCCCTCAATTTTATTCCGTTTAGAAAAGAAAAAATTGACAAGAAAACTATCAATGCCGACAGCGCAAAAACCGCGCTCAAAGACGGCGGCAAAGACATAAAAAAAACTGATGTCGGCAAAATGGATATTATTTTTATCCAAGACGGAATTTTGTAAATAAAAGTTGAGCCGCCTTTATAATTAAAATTAAACATACCTATCCTCTTGCCTCAAATCCATATTAAATCCTCAAACTTTTTATAAGAATACAATGGATTTTTTATAGCCCAGCGCTCCAAATCGCAAGAGAGAGCCTCTCTTGAGTCTCCGTTAAAAACTAAAAGCCCTTTGTGCAAAATTATCATTTGATTAGACAAAGCGAGTATTTTTTCAATCTCGTGAGTTAAGACAATGACAGTTTTTCCGTCTTTTTTTAATTTGGCAATCAAATTGTTTATAAGGCAAACGGAAGGATAATCCAAATTGGAATAAGGCTCGTCAAAAATAATTATATCCGCTCCCATTGCCGTAATGCCCGCTATCGCTAGTTTCTTTTTTTCTCCGCCTGATAAAAATCTTGCAGGGAAATCAGCCTTGTCTGATAGTCCGCAATAGAGCAGACTGCTTTGAATGCGTTTTGCTATTTCATTTTCGCTTAAATCCAAATTCTTAGGTCCAAAAGCAATATCTTCGCTCGGAGTCTCCCCTAAAATTTGAGCGTCAGCATCTTGAAAAATAAGCCCCGCTCGTCCTCTTAAAAAAATCTCTCCCGCAGACGCTTTTTCCAGCCCCGCTATTATAGACATCAAAAGAGTTTTCCCCGCACCGTTTGCTCCCGCTATTATGCAGAGGTCATTTTCTAAAATATCAAAAGAGATATTGTCTAAAGCCTGAAAGCAGCCGTTTTTAATTTGCGGATGCTTTATGTCTGCGGATTGAAAAACTTTGCCTATATTGCGGACAGACAAAGCGTATTTTCTCTCTTGATTATTTTGATTTTCTATTTTTTTCTTTTCCATTTATGCAATCCTATTTCCTCTATGCGTAAATTTTGCGGTTAAAATGGATTTTTGCCTTTAATATTTTGCAAATCTCATTCATTTTTCAATGTATTTGAAAGCAGCAAAGCGGTTTTTATTTTAGCAATTTTCAGATTTTTGTATATTGACGCAAAATATCAGTTAAGAGTTAAGAATTCATAACTTTTGCATTTATAATTCACAGTTTGTCAACTTTATATTTTCTAAAAAGGAGTCAAAGAAAATGCTGTATTCAAAAATGTTTATACCGACTTTAAAAGAAGCGCCCGCCGATGCCGACACAATCTCGGCAAAGTATATGATAAGGGCGGGTATGATAAGAAAAGTTTCCTCTGGGCTTTATGAATATCTGCCGCTTGGTTTTAGAGTTCTAAAAAAAGTTGAAAAAATTATACGCGAGGAATTAGACGCAATAGGCGGGCAAGAAATCTCTATGCCTTTGATTTTGCCGAAAGAATTATGGGAAGAAACGGGCAGATGGAAAATTTACGGAAAAGAATTGTTTAGGCTAAAAGACAGGAAAGAGGCGGATTTTTGTTTGTCGCCCACTCACGAAGAACCCATTACTGATTTAGCGCGGCGGGAAATACGCTCATATAGGCAGTTGCCTGTGATGTTTTATCAATTCGGCGCAAAATTTAGAGATGAAATCCGCCCGCGTTTTGGAGTAATGAGAGCGCGGGAATTTTTAATGAAAGACGCTTATTCTTTCCACGCAGACGAACAGGATTTAGAAAATTACTATTCCGTTATTTTTGAAGCCTACAATAGAATTTGCAAAAGATGCGGTTTTGTTTTTAGACCAGTAGAAGCTGCAAGCGGCGCTATAGGCGGCTCATTTTCTCACGAATTTATGGTTTTAGCGGATACGGGAGAAGAGGAAATCGCTTGGTGTCCTTGCGGATACGGGGCAAATAGCGAAAAAGCGCAATGCCTGCCCTGTGAAAATACAAAAGAAGCGCTTGAGCCTTTGCAAGAAATATCAACGCCTGATATAAAAACCATAGACGAAGTTTCCGGTTTTTTAAAAATAGATGCGGCAAAAACTATAAAGAGTATTTTCTATTTAGCCGATGCCGAGCCTATTTTAGTTTTGACAAGGGGCGATACAGAGATAAATGAGACAAAACTTGCTTCAGCCCTTAACGCAGACGGTTTAGTTTTGCTTGAAGAAAATGCCGTCTATAAAATTGCGGGGGCGCATTTCGGCTCTTTGGGACCAATCAATTTAAAGCAGAAAATAAAAATAATAGCCGATTTGAGTATTGACGGAATTTCCAATGCCGCAGTAGGCGCAAATAAAGACGGCTTTCATTTAAAAGGCGCAAATTACGGCAGAGATTATAAGGCAGATATGATTGCAGACATCAGAAAGGTAAAAAGAGGAGATATTTGCCCGCATTGCAAAAAAGAAAAATTGCAATTTTCGCGCGGCATAGAAATAGGGCATACTTTTAAATTAGGGACAAAATACTCAAAAGCAATGGGCGCAACTTTTTTGTCCGCAGACGGAAAAGAAAATTTAATGCAGATGGGCTGTTACGGCATAGGCGTTTCAAGGATACTTGCCGCCGTTATAGAGCAGTCATCTGATGAAAACGGCATAATTTGGACTAAAAATACCGCTCCTTTTGAGGCAATTATTATCCCAATAAACTATGCCGAATCTAAAACAAAAGAAATAACAGACAGTATTTATAGAGAGCTTACTCAAAGAGGCGTAGATGTTTTAATAGACGACAGAGAAGAAAGAGCGGGAATCAAATTCAAAGATGCGGATTTAATAGGAATACCTTACAGGATTACTGTAAGCGAAAAAACTCTCTTACAAGGCAAGGTGGAATTTAAAGAGAGAAAAAATCCAAAAGAAAAATTTGAACTGATAACGCCTCAAGAGGCTGTTGAAAAACTTTGCGGCAGGCAAGGCTGATTTCTCAAAAAAAACTAAACAATCAAAATAATTTCGCAACTGATGTGAAAGTAAAGGCATTGGCTCAAAAAGCCTAAACAATCCAAATAATTTCGCAAGGATAAAAATGGAAAATATAATAATTGCGGCAAGCGGAACAGGCGGGCATATTTACCCCGGCATTTCTATTGCCGCAGAAATTAAAGAGCGGGGCTATAACCCCGTTTTTTTTATAAGCGGCAATTCCATTTCTTTAAATATCATTCAAAACTCGCCGTATCAATACGAGGTTTTCAATATATCAGGTATGCCTAAAATCCTATCTTTAAATTTCCCCTTCTTTTGCCTCAAACTTCTTATTTCAACAGTAAAGGCTTTTGTAAAAATAAAATCTTTAAAAAGCAAAAAAGTAATCGCTATGGGCGGCTATATTGGTTTCCCTGCAATAATTGCGGCAAAATTTGCAGGCGCTAAAACCTTTATACACGAGCAAAATGCATTAGCCGGCAAGGCTAATAGATTTTTAAATTCTTTCGCAGATATTGTTTTTATAAGTTTTAAAAATTCCGCTCATTTTTTTGACGCAAAAAAAACAGTTTTTAGCGGATACCCCGTTAGAAAAGATATTTTTATAAGCAGAAAAGAGGCGAGAGAAAAATTAAATCTTGCTGAAGACTTATATATTGTTTTAGTTTTCGGCGGCAGTCTTGGAGCGGCAAAAATAAATGAGGCGGTTTTTGAAACCTCTCAAATTTTGCCGTCAGAGGAAAAAGCGTTTTTTTTACATATTTGCGGAGAGAGAAATTATGAGGATTTTTCTAAAAAAACAGCGGGAAAATCATTTTATAGAACTCTAAAATATATGAATGATATAGGCATAGGATACGGCGCCGCAGACCTTATAATATCGCGTTCAGGCGCAGGCGCTATTTCTGAAATTTCCGCGCTAAATAAGCCCGCAATTTTAATTCCATTTGCCGCCGCCGCTCAAAATCATCAATTCCACAATGCTTTAGAAATTCAAAAAGAAAATTTTATTGAAATAATACTTGAGAAAGACTTGTCTGCGCAGATTTTGGCTGACACTTTATTGAAAATTAAAAACTCCTCACAGCATAAATGCTTCAACTTGCCTTCTATTTTGCCCATTTTGCCGCAAAAAATAATATCAGACGCTTTATTGGATTGAATGCATACCGAGAGATTTTTGTTGTATAATAAACGCATACATTTAAGACATAGTAAAAACATCAGAAAAGGCGGAAATAGAATGGAAAGTAAAAAATGCAAATAGAAAACAATGTGTTAAATCAAACAGTAGGCAATGGCACCGGAACTGGCGTCAAAGCCCAAACTCCGAGTGTCATTGCGGCGGAAGCCGAGTTATTTGGCGGCGTTTTACGCCGACAAATTACTCAAGAATCACCTGTTTATGCAAAAGCACAGCGCCCCGGTGGTGTCATTGACACAGGAACTGGCGTCAAAGCCCAAACCTCCAGTGTCATTCCCGAGTTGCAAAACCAAGATACAAGGCAACTCAAGAAGGCGGGAATCCCTGTTGTCTTTGCCTTTGGAAAGA
>JAIRQB010000093.1 GCA_031256695.1 Elusimicrobiota bacterium
GGATATCAATTATGCCTACGGGCGGAGTTTCTGCAACAAGAGAATCGCTTGAATCTTGGTTTAAGGCGGGAGTCTCTTGCGTTGGTATTGGGTCAAATTTGATAACAAAAGAGATAATAAAATCTCAAAATTGGTCTTTGCTTTCAGAAAATATCAAAAATACTTTGGCTTTGATTAAAGAAATACGCAAATAACGGCGCAATAGAGATATGTTTATTGCGGCGCTGTTGTATAGATAAATTAAAAAGGAGAGGGAAATGAAAAGTATGTTAAAGACGGTCACAATGTTGGTTCTTGCATTGTTTTTAAGCGCAGAGATTGCAGGCGCGGCAAAGCAGAAGTTGATAGTTTATACCTCTATGAAAGAGTCTCTAATAAAGGCTCTAAAAGATGATTTTATGAAGAAAAATCCTGACATTGAAGTTGATTCTCAATCGGCAGGCGCTGGGCAACTTATGGCTAAAATAGCGGCAGAGAGGGAAAGCGGGCGCATTATGGCTGATATTATATGGACAAGCGAAGTCCCTGATTTCTATAAAATGAAAGATGACAAGATTTTAATCCAGTATAGACCAAAAGGCGCAGACCAAATTATAAATCCCCTTGAAAAGACAGATAATTATTTCACTCCCGCCCGTCTTGGCACATTGGGAATAGTTTATAATACGAAACAGGTAAAAACTCCGCCTAAAAAATGGCAGG
This sequence comes from Elusimicrobiota bacterium, assembly GCA_031256695.1. GTDB lineage: Bacteria > Elusimicrobiota > Endomicrobiia > Endomicrobiales > Endomicrobiaceae > JAIRQB01. The sequence continues at coordinate 703 of JAIRQB010000093.1, forward strand.
ATTTATTCGGCAAAGAATTCAATAAGGCTTTTGCTATAGCAAATCCCGCATTGTCAGGCACTTCATATGTGAGCGTGGCTATGCTTCAACAGACTTTCGGCGACGGCTTTTTTAAAGATTTGCGTAAAAACGGCGCAAAAGTCGGCAAAGGTTCAGGGCAAGTTGTAGATGACACTGCTTCCGGCGAATTGGCTGGGTGCTTAGGCGTTGACTATATCACCTTTGATAAGGTTGACAAAGGCGCAACTCTTGCTATGGCTTTTCCGCCAGAATTGTTGGTAATCCCAAGCCCTATAGCAATACTTAAAGATACAAAAGTTTTAGATGCCGCTAAAAAATGGGTTGACTATATGATTACAAAAGATGCTCAGCAAATAGTGGCAAATAACGGCACTTTGCCCGTTAGAAGCGATGTTGTAGTTCCTTCAAAATATAATCTCCCAAAAGCCGCAGATGCTTTGAAAAATGGCATAAAGGTTGACTATATAAAGATGATAAATGAGAGAGATGCGAGAGTTAAGAGTTTCTTGGATATAATGCAGAAGTAAAACAAAACAGCGGTCAGTTATTGAGGCGCTTGCTATTTAGAAATCCTTGCAGGTTTCAATCAATAACTGACCGCTGATATTTATTTTTAAGTCAATGGGGTTTTTATGGCAACAATCAAGATAGAAAATGTTTTTAAGTCATATGGGGACAATCACGTCCATCAAGATTTAAGTTTGACTATAAAGCACGGGGAATGTTTTACTTTGTTAGGTCCTTCGGGTTGCGGCAAAAGCGTCTTGATGCGTATGATAGCCGGTTTTGAAATGCCCGACCAAGGCAAAATTTATATAGATGATAAACTTGCGGCAGACAGCCAAACAAGGATTGCCGTTCCGCCGAATGAAAGAGATTTAGGCGTTGTTTTTCAAGATTATGCAGTGTGGCCCCATATGTCTGTCTTTGACAATATAGCCTACCCTTTGAAAATAGCAAAACTCTCCAAAGAAACCATATCTGAAAAAGTAATGAATGTTGTAAAACTTGTAAATTTAACAGGGCTTGAAAACAGAATGCCTAGCCAACTCTCAGGCGGGCAACAGCAAAGAGTCGCTTTAGGGCGCGCTTTAGTCGGCAATCCCTCTATTATGCTTTTAGACGAACCGCTCAATAACTTGGACGCCAATTTAAGAGAAGAGATGAGGTTTGAGATTAAAGATTTGCAGAAGAAACTGCAAATCACAGTTTTTTATGTGACTCACGACCAGGAGATAGCGCTCGCTATTTCAGACAGGATTGCCGTAATGGACTCAAAGGGAAAAATTATGCAGATAGGTTCTCCTACTGAAATTTTTGAGCACCCGGTCAATGATTTTATTTTTAAATTTTTAGGAGTTTCCAACTTTTTGACAGTTGAACGCAAAAGCGAGGATTTTTATATAGGCTCTCAAAAGTTTATTCCAACAGAGAGTCTTGATATTTCAGCGCAAAGACTGGCGGCGGCGTTTAGACCTTCAGATGTAGATATTGAGCGTCAAGGGCAAGGCTTGCGCGGGAAAATAATCCGTTCAAGTTTTTTAGGAGCAAATATGGATTATCTTGTAGGCATAGAGGATGAGATTGTCCGCGTTCAGTTAAATACCTACGATGCTTTACAAAAGAATTTAATTTTTAAAGAAGGCGAGGAGTGTCTTGTGAATTTTAGCGGCATAACTTGGTTTGATAGAGATAAAATGCTTTCTGATAAGGAGGCATCCAAATGAATTTGGTGAAAAAACCCGGTTTAGATATAACCAATGTCATTTTGTTTATCTCAATAGGGATTTTGGTGATTTTCGTCGCTTTTCCCGTTCTTTTGATTTTGTTTAACGCTTTTTTCGGCGGCGGACATATCAATATAAAAGATATTGTAGATGTCGTATCAACGGGCGAAACATATGAGGCGCTTTTAAATTCTGTTTTTATAGCATCGGGGACTACTCTTTTTAGCGTAATTGTAGGCACATTTTTTGCTTGGCTTGTCACCCGCACAGATTTGCCTTTTAAGCCGTTTATGAAAGTAGTCTTTTTAGTGCCTTTTATGTTGCCTTCTTTCATAGGCGCTATAGCCTGGAAAATGCTTTTAAATCCGAGAGCGGGCTATATAAATAGATTTTTTATGGACACGCTCGGTTTTCAAGACCCTATTTTTAATATTTATTCCTATCTAGGTATGATGATAGTTGAAACAATGTATCTATTCCCCTTTGTTTTTATTCAAGTATCAGGCGCTTTAGAGAGAATGGACCCCACCCTTGAAGAATCTGCCCGCATATCAGGCGCAGGGCTATTTACGATTACAAGAAAAATCACACTCCCTCTTGTTGCTCCCAGTATAATTTCAGGCGCTTTGCTGATAATGCTTTATTCTATGGCTCATTTCGGCACTGTTGCCGTTTTAGGTATGGAACACGGCATTTTCAATATTCCTACTTTAATTTATACAAAGATTCATTCAAGCGCCGGGAATTTCCAATCCATAAGGACAGCCACTGTTTTGGCTTCAGTTTTAATACTTTCAGCCGCTTTTATTATCTGGCTTCAAAATAAGGTTTTAGGCAGCGGGCGCTATCAAATAATAGGCGGCAAGAGTTTTAGACCTATGGAGTTAAAGTTGAGAGGTTTAAGGTATCCGCTTCTTGCTTTTTGCCTTGCCTATATTGCTTTTACAATTTTGCT
>JAIRQB010000116.1 GCA_031256695.1 Elusimicrobiota bacterium
CGCAAAATGGATTGCGGCTTCCGCCGCAATGACACCGTCCCGTCTGTCATTCCGTCGCAAGACGGAATCCCTGTTGCCTTTGAAAGACAAACGACGACAATGGATTGCGGCGCGCTATGTGTTTGTGCGCGCCGCAATGACACACTGGGCTTGGGCTTTTACGCAAACTGGAATTGCGCGCGCCGCAATGACGCCAAGTCAAATGCTTTTTGTCATTGCGCGCGCCGTCGCGCGCAATGACACACTGGGTTTGGGCTTCATTACATTGATTTTACAGCCAAGCCGCAATTTCTCTCTGCCCTTGCCCGTCCTAAAACCTATACCCATAAAAATGATTTGCTTGCCCGCACTTTTACCGCTGAATTTGCTTAAAAAACTCTCATAATATTTTTTGTCTTTTATTTGCTTTAGCGCATTGTCAGTCAATGCCTTTACTGAAGCGCTTTTTGAATACTTTATCTCAGTTACTATCGCCTTTTTGCCTAACTCTAAAACCGCATCTATCCGTCCTCTATTTGTATGCAATTCGCCTATAACTTCAAAACCAAGCATCGTAAACAAAAGCAAAAATAATGAGTGATAATACGCCTCTTTGTCTATATGCAAATCGTAAGGTATTTGAGCAAAAAGCGCCGTCAACTCTTGAGTCAATATATCGGCGCGACAATTATCTATAGCCGAACGTATTTTTATTGAAAGGATTTGAACTGTGTCAAAAGCATTGCCGGCGCAAGCGGTTAAAATACCGTTTGAAAAAGATTTTCTGACCTCATAATTGGGCATTCCTAAAATATATCTTGTCTCTTCGCCGTCTCTAATAATGCTTTTAATTGTCAAATAACCCGTCTGAAATAATAGAGGCAATTTGCTCTCATTAAACATAGCGGGGTCATAACTTTTAAAAGATTCTTCAAACATCGGCTCGGAAATAAAAAGCCCGTCTATTTTGTCTATGCCGTCCCGCTGTATCATCTTTATTAAAAATGTCGGAGTCCCCGTGCTAAACCAATAATTTGCCATCTTTGCGTTATAAAAAAATAACAGCGTTGAATAAGGATTGTAGACGCTTGTCTTGCCGTCCCAAGTGTAGCCGTCATACTGTTTCTTTATAGCGTCTAATAATTGTTGCCTTGTATAGTTGAATTTTGGAGCCGTTGCCTCTATATATTCCGTAAAATTATTTTCTAATTCCTCTTGAGTGTATCCGCAAATAGCCGCATATTTTCCATTTAAAGATATATCGTTTAAATTATTTAACGCTGAAAATACAGACAGACCTGAAAACTTTGATATGCCCGTCAAAAAAACAAACCTGAGATGGTCATCGCTTGCTTTGATTACTTGATAAAAAGCGTGCAATGCTTCTTTATTGGACTTGGCAAGTTCATTGTCTTCAATTACATCTAAAATAGGCTTATCGTATTCATCTATCAAAAGGGCAACTGTTCTGCCCGTCTTTTGATGAGCCTTTGCTATCAATTCTGAAAATTGATTTGACGGATTTTGATTTTCAAATTTTATTCCGAATTTCTCGGCATTTATTTTGAGATTATTTAACATTGTCTCTTTTAATAATTCAGGCGACCTGTAATCGCCATTGCCGAAATCTATCCTAATTACAGGATTTGCCTCTCCCCAATTCCATTTGTCATAAATATAAAGCCCTTCAAAAATCTCTCTATTGCCGCTGAATAATTCGTCCATCGTTGAGATTAAAAGAGATTTTCCAAAACGGCGCGGACGAGAGAGAAAATATACGCGCCCGCTTTGTATTAAATTATAAATATGCTCTGTCTTATCTACATAAAGAAAATCTCCCCCGCGCAAATTCCTAAATGATTGAATGCCGATTGGTAAATTTTTCATAGTATTTATCCTAATAATTACAATAACTGCTTTTGCCTAATTTTTTAATTTGAAAATGCATTTAGACTTTTTTGGGAAATAAAATGCCGCTGTCTAAAAGTTTTGCGCCCGCTTTTGAAAAAATAGAGAGGCTTGCGCCTTTTTTAAAATATTGTTTTGCGCTTTCTTCAACGCTTCCTTGCGCCGCGCAAATAGTCCAAATTTTTTGAGAAAGAGAAGGCATAAAAGGAAACAGATAAATCAAAATCAAATCAATAGACTGCAAGTATGAGAAAATTTTTTGAGCCAAATCTTCTCTGTCCGTTTTAGCGAGTTTCCAAGGGGCATCGTTTTCTATTTGCTGATTGATAAGAGTAAGAGCCTTTTGCAAAGCAAATGCCGCTTTGTGAAGTTGGAAATTATCCATCTCGGATTCAAAATCATTTTCTAAAACATTTTTGACGGATTTAAACAGAGCGGAAGACTCTTCGCCTGATGCTTTTGGAACAATCAAATCAAAATACTTCGCAGCCATTTTTATAACGCGAGAAATTAAATTGCCTAAATTGTCGGCTAAATCCTCATTGTATTTTGCCTTGAGCGCTGAATAAGAAATATCGCCGTCAGGACCAAAAGGAATTAAACTGACAGCCAAATACCTTAAAGGGTCTATTCCAAAACTGTCTGCCAAATAGCGGGGCGATATGGCATTGCCGAGGCTTTTAGACATTTTATTTCCGTCTATGGTAAAAAAGCCGTGAGAATAAATTTGTTTAGGAATAGGCAAACCGCAGCCCATTAAAATTGCGGGCCAAATAACGCTGTGAAACCATAAAATATCTTTAGCCATAAGATGAATATCCGAGGGCCAGAATTTATATAAAGCATCGGCTGTATTCGGATAACCCGTTGCGGTAATATAATTTACCAAGGCGTCAACCCAAACATAAATAGTCTGCTCTTTATCAAAGGGAAGAGGAATGCCCCAACTGAGCGCCGCTCTTGAAACGCTGATATCTTCTAAACCAAGTTTTAATTTGCCTGTTATTTCATTCTTTCGTTCTTCAGGGCAGATTTCTAAATGCTCTTTATGAGACGGGTCTGTAATGCGCTCTAAAAGAGGCTGTTGGAATTGCGATAGTTTGAAAAAATAATTTTCCTCAGACTGCAAAACTGGTTTTGCCTTGTGATAAGGGCAGAGTCCGTTCTCGTCCAATTCTTTTTCAGACATAAATTTTTCACAACCTATGCAATAGAGAGCCTCGTATTTGTTTTTGTAAATAAGACCATTGTCATAGAGAGTTTGAATAATCGTTTGGACGCTCTTTATATGACGCTCTTCGGTAGTTCTTATAAAATCAGAATAAGAGATATTTAAAAGTTTCCAAATCTCTTTAAATTTCCCGCTCATTTCATCTGTAAATTCTTGAGGCGTTTTGCCTTTTTCTTTGGCGGCTGCCGCAATTTTTGCGCCGTGTTCGTCTGACCCCGTTAAAAAGAAAACGTCAAAACCTCTGATTTTTTTCCATCTCGCCATAATATCTGCGGCTATTGTCGTATAAGCGTGTCCTATATGAGGCTCGTCATTTAAATAATAGATTGGGGTCGTTATGTAGAATTTCATTTTTCCTCCGCGGTAAAGCCGTCTTTTTATTTATATTTTTAGTCGGCAGCCCGTAAAATATTTTTTGAATTTAAAGGCTTGATAATATCTATCGGATATTTTTCAAAAATCCCCTCTCCAAAATCAGCCGTTACAATCCCTTTTATGCAGTCTATTGCGGCAAATTTCGCCTTGCCTCTGGGCGTTATAATGTCAGAGCCTAATTTAGGCAGTCCTTCTTTTATATCCCGGTAGAATTGACTCTCATATGCTATGCAGCACATCAAGCGTCCGCAAAGCCCTGAGAGTTTGAAAGCGTTTAAAGATAAATCCTGCTCTTTAGCCATATCCATAGTGACTGAATTAAAATTCAATAAAAAATTTTGACAGCATATACCGCGTCCGCAAATACCGAAGCCGCCTATTATGCGGGCTTCGTCTCTGACGCCTATTTGAACCATCTGAATCCTCGTCTTTAAAATATGCCCTAACTCTTTTATCAATTCCCTAAAATCAACTCTCGTCTCAGAAGTGTAATAGACAAACAGTTTAGTCCTGTCAAAAATATAATTGACGCAAGTCAAGTTTAAATCAATGTCAAGTTCGCGCGTTTTGTCTACTACTATATTGAAGGCTCTTTTGCCTCTCCTTTCATTTTCAGCCATTCTTTCTCTGTCTTCGTCCGTTACTTCTCTTAAAACTTTGCCCGCAGGCTTGCCGCGCTCCGCTGATATATTCCTTTCGCTCTCGCAAACTACGGCATATTCCGCGCCGTGTTCAGTCTCAACAATTGCTTCATCATTTATTTTCAAATCATAATGTTTGCTGTCTACGTATATTTTTTCTCTCAATTTTCTAACTACTACGCCAAGGGCTATCATATTTGCCTCCATCTTTGCGGGAATAACGCTTTGCTTTTTTCCTTTGAAAAACAAAGACGCAAAGAATGTCTTTTGCTTTTACGCTTCTTTCAATCACTGCTCAAAGCCCAGCCAAAATGTCATTATTGTCCCCGCTTCTAACTTTTATTTACGGGCTTGGGCTTAAAAGTTTTGCGTTTGGAATAACTTGTTTTGACGGTCTCTGTGGAAAGACCCATATTGTTTAAGAGGTCTATAAAAGGGTCGGGGTCAAGTTCTTCAATATTTGCCATTTTCTTTATATCCCAATCGCCTCTTGCTATAAGAATTGAAGCCGCTACAGGCGGAACTCCCGCCGTATAACTAATTGCTTGAGAGCCTACTTCTTCAAAACAAAGTTTGTGGTCGCAGACATTGTAGATGAACAGAACTTGCTTGCGCCCGTCTTTAACGCCGACGACTAAATCGCCGATGCAGGTATTGCCCGTATAATTTGCCGCAAGGGATTTGGGGTCAGGCAGGCAGGCTTTTACCACTTTTAGCGGAATAACTTCTAAACCTTCCGCTGTTTTGACGGGCTTTTCAGACAATAAACCGATATTTTTTAAGACATTAAAACAGTTTATATAGTGGTCGCTAAAACCCATCCAAAATCTAATTGAATTAGCGTCTATATTTTTTGAAAGAGAATGCAGTTCATCGTGTCCTGTCAAATAAACAGTTTGCTTGCCTACTACGGGGAAATCATAAATCATTTTTTCGCTGTGGACAGGCTTGCATACCCATTGCCTATCTATCCAAGTCCACACTTTTACAAATTCTCTAAAATTTATTTCAGGGTCAAAATTGGTGGCAAAATATTTGCCGTGACTGCCTGCATTTACATCCATTATGTCTATTGTGTCTATGGAATCAAAAAAATGCTTTTTAGCAAAAGCGGCATATGCATTGACTACGCCGGGGTCAAAACCTGAGCCTAAAATAGCGGTGATGCCTTTTTGCGCGCATCTGTCTTTGCGCTTCCATTCATAATTGGCATACCAAGGCGGGTCCTCGCAAACTTTATTAGGCTCTTCGTGAATTGCCGTATCTATATAAGCCGAGCCTGTTTCTATGCAGGCTTCAAGTATTGACATATTGCAGAAGGCGCTTGCAAGATTTACCGTAATTCCTATATTTAATTTTTTCATCGTCTCTATCATCTGAGATACATTTAAAGCGTCAATCTTTAAAACGGATATTTTCTTTGAGGGATTTTGATAATTGCCTTTGTCCTCTATGCTTTGAACTATCTCTCTGCAATCCTCTATTGTGCGGGAAGCGATATAAATATCTCCAAACAGCCCGTTGTTTTGAGCAAATTTATGAGCGGCAACGTGAGCTACTCCGCCTGCTCCTACGATGAGGATATTCTTTTCCATATCAAACCTCCTTTTTGTTTTGCGCTTTTCTATTTTAGAAATGCGACCTATTCCAAAAAAACCTCAACTATGCGGTTTTGCTGCCGTCCAGCGGGAGTTTTATTGCTTGCTATTGGGAAAGCCGAGCCTAAACCTATGTAATTTATATTTCTCACTCCCAATTTTGAAAGTTCGTCAAAAACAGCCCTCGCTCTCAACTGAGAAAGTTCCATATTGCGGATTTCGCCGCCCGAACTGTCGGCGTGCCCTTCTACAATTATGCTGTTATAATTGTAATTTTGCATTCCTTGAGCCAAAACCGCTATATCCCTTTTCGCTTGGTCTGTCAAAACCGCGCTTGCAGATTTAAAACTTGCGGCAGACAATCTGAAAGACTTCACATTAGGATTTTTCCTTCTCAACTTCGCATCCTCTACAGCGTCAGCCAAAGAATTAGTTTCTTGTATATTTTCAGTCCTAAAAGGAGGCTCAGAGGCAATCTCAGCCTGACGCGCTTTTTCTTCAGCCTCAGCCAATAATGCCTGCAATCTCTCTATCTCTTGAGCTTTACTGTCTTCTGCTTGCGCGGCATCCTGAAGCCTTTTTTTCTCTTCGTCTTTGGCTTGTTTTTCTTGCGCTTTTTGCTCTTTCTTTAGTCTTGCTGCTTCTCTGATAGCCTCTTTTTCAGCCTCAGTCTTTTTTACGCCGAAACTCATCTCTATGCCTGCCTGCATCAAATAATTTACATTCCCGCCCATTGAATCAAGAGAGATGTCTGCAAAGAATTTAAAAGAGTCAAAAGGCATCCATTTCCCGCCAAAAGAACCGCCTAAAAAGAAATTGTCTTCGGGCGTTTTGGATATGCTCATCTTTCCTGCCTTAGGCTCTGCGGCAAAACTTATATCCGCATCAAAACCCGCTCCCGTAAAAATATAACCTAAATACGCTTTTGTATATAACTGAAAACTGCCCGATTGAATGCCGATTTTAAATCCGCCTTTGCCGTCAATCCTCATAAAACTGCTTTCATCTATTATCAATGCAGAATCAGAGCCTTTTTCTTTAATTGTCTCGCTCATCAAATAAGAACCTTCTATTGCGGCAAAAGGCTTTAGAGCCGCCTGCTGTCCGCCATTGTGTCCGAATTCAGCCTCAATGCCGCCTTTAATCAAATTCGCCGCAAAAGAGGATTTGTTTTTATCTCCTGTTGAGGCAAGATTTCTGACCGCGTCAACTGAATATAAATTCCCGCCCAAATTAAAGAATAGAGAAAACATCTCGGCAAAAACAGAGCCATATGCCCCCGCTTCAACAGAAGTAAAGTCAGCCGAGTCTTTATTTTGTTTTACAGAAATTTCAGATTGCCCGCCGTATACGCCTAAAATAAACTTTTCATTTGAAAATATGTCAAAACCCGCTTGGAAACCGCTTTTATTTGATTTGACCTTTTCGCCTTGGCTTTCTTCTCCTTCACCACTTGAGACGCCGAGATAATAATCAGCCCAGATATTTATCTTTTTCTCAAATTCGCTAAATCTCTTTAAAGCCATTCTATTGTGAAG
>JAIRQB010000177.1 GCA_031256695.1 Elusimicrobiota bacterium
GCTTGAACTTCTAAAAGAATAGGACGCATACCTTCCATAGAAACGGTGATGATGCCGCCGGATTCTTGAGTATTCCTTTGGCTTAAAAATACAGAGGAAGGATTTGAAACCTCTTTTAAACCGCTTGAAGTCATTTCAAAAATGCCCATCTCATTTGTAGGACCGAATCTGTTTTTGAAAACTCTCAAAATCCTGTAAATATGCTGTTTTTCATTTTCAAAATATAAAACTGTGTCAACTAAATGCTCTAAAATGCGGGGACCCGCCAAATCGCCGTCCTTTGTTATATGCCCTAAAAGAAAAACAGTTATATTTTTAGATTTTGCTATGCGCAAAATTTCAGCGGCGCTCTCCCTTATTTGAGCGGGCGAGCCGGGATAAGCGGAAATCAAAGGGTGATAGACGGTTTGAATAGAATCTATTATTAAAAATTGCAGCTCAACTCTATTTATTTCCTCTATGATATTTTGCAAATTTGTCTCTGACGCTAAAAAGATATTTTCTTTTTTGATATTTAATCTGTCAGCCCTTGACTTCACTTGCGAAGGCGATTCCTCGCCTGAAATATATAAGACATTTCCAAAAGCGCTCAATTTATCAGAGATATGCAGCATAAGAGTTGACTTGCCTATGCCGGGAGCGCCGCCTAAAAGAGTAAGAGAGCCTGATACCGCGCCGCCGCCGGTGATGATGTCAAATTCAGAAATGCCCGTTTTAAATCTTTTAAACTCCGCTTCTTTTATATGTTTTAATTGATTGGCTTGAGATGAAAAATCAGTAAGACGCCCCATTTGGTTTTGCAAATCAACAGAAGGCGCGGATTTTTCTTCAACAAAAGTATTCCAAGCGCCGCAAGAAGGACATTTGCCGAGCCACTGATAACTTTCATATTGACATTGCCCGCATACAAATTTAGTTTTAATTTTTGATGTTTTCATATTTTTTAATTTCTCAATTTTTTAATTTTTCAATGTCAGTTTATTGCCTTATAGTTCCATTTCCTCTGATTAAAAATTTTGTTGCAGTCAATTCTTTTAACCCCATCGTTCCGCGCGAATGGAGTTTTTGAGTTGAAATCCCTATCTCGCAGCCGAGTCCAAAGACGCTTCCGTCGTGGAGTCTTGTTGAAGCATTTACAAAAACCGCCGCCGAATCAATTTCTCTTAAAAATTTGTCTGCGCTGTCTTTGTTTTCTGTGACTATGGAGTCGGAATGTTTTGAACCGTGCCTGTTTATATGCTCTATAGCGTCTGATATGGAGTCCGATATTTTGATTGAAATAATTAAGTCGTGGTATTCTGTGTCCCAATCTTCTTCAGCGGCTGCGCCGATTTGCGAGCATATTTCTCTTGTCTTGCCGCAGCCTCTCATTTCCACATTGTTGTCCTTATACAAATTGAATATCTTTGGGAGAAATTCCTCGGCAATATCTTTGTGAATAAGCAGCGTCTCAATGCTGTTGCAGACGCTCGGTCTTTGACATTTAGCATTTACGGCGATTTTTAAAGCCGCATCAAAATCAGCGTCTTTGTCAATATAGAGATGGCATAAACCCATACCGTGCGACAATACGGGAATTTTAGTTGAAGCCTTTACAAAATCAACAAGTTCTTTCCCGCCGCGGGGTATAATCAAATCTATAAAAGCGTCAAATTTCAATAGTTCTAATACGGCGTTTCTGTCAAAACTATCTATTGATTCCGTGCAGCCTTCAGGCGCTCCCGCTTTTATAAAAGATTCTTTTATAATTTTTGCGATGATTTTATTTGATTGAACCGCTTCAGAGCCGCCTTTCAATATCAAGGCATTGCCGGATTTTAGACATAGAGCGGCGGCGTCGGAAGCGGCATTGGGGCGCGCTTCATAAATCAGAGCGATAACTCCAAGCGGAACTCTTATCTTTTTTATTTCAAGGTCAAAAGAAGACTTCAATTCTTCAACAATTTCTCCTATCGGGTCGGGCAGAGACGCTATTTTTTCCATACTCTCAGCCATATCAGATACTCTTTTTTCATTTAAAGAGAGCCTGTCAAGCATTGAATACGGCAATCCGCTTTCTTTTGCGGCGCAGACATCTATATCGTTGTAAAACAATATCTCTGCGGTATTGGCGGATATAGATTGAGCCGTTGCATATAAAATATCGTTTTTGATTTTAGTATCGCATAAAGACAAAATTTGAGAAGCCTCTTTTGCTTTTTTAACTATTTGAGATAAATCAATCATTTTTCCTCCATAATAAAAACGTAAAATTTTTATTTTGTTTTGCAAATTTCCGACGGCAACGGCGCGGATTATATCAAAAACACTCTGAAGCCTAATTTATCAGTCTAAAATTCTAAACGGCTTCTATTCGCAAAAGAAGTATTTTTTTCTTTAAAGGTTTGCCGTTTCAGCATTTCCGATTTTCATTTTGCTTTTATATTATAATAAGAGCGTTGACGGCGGAACTCCCATCAGCGCAAGAAATAAAAAAATAAATGATAGGCAAATGCGATGTCTATTTGCCTTCAACTTGTTTTGTGGGAATGAAAGCCTATAAGAGTTTTGAGGAATTGCCTAATCAAAGAGGATACGGAATAGTATTTTTTAAAGAGAAAAAAGAATTGACGAAACTCTTTTTTGACATAGATTGGAGCAAGAGCGCTTTTTTGTCAACAAATAGCGCCGTCAATTTGAGGACTGATTTGATAGAGAAAGAAGTTATCGGCAGAGGTTTTTGCGATACTGCCAATTAAGAGATTGCTATGAAAAAACTTAAAGTATATTTAGACACTTCGGTAATCAGTCATCTTGATGCCGCAGATGCTTAAGATACTCTTGAATTGTGGCAAGATTTTATAAGCGGTGAATTTGATGTTATTATCTCTGATGTTGTAATGACGGAAATATCGCATTGTTTTGAGCCAAAACGATCTTTTATGTATGCGAAACTTGCAGAGTTGCAATATACGGAAGTAAAGCGCAGTTTGGAAGCGGAAAGATTAGCTGACTTATATTTTAAGGAAGGCGGGGTGCCTTTAAGTAGCAAAAATGATGCGGCGCATATAGCAATAGCGGTAGTTAACGGATGCGATTTGATAGTTTCTTGGAATTTTAAACACATAGTAAATTTAAGAGCAATAACATCTGTAGAGTCTGTCAATATAAAGGAAGGTTATGCAACATTGCGTATAATGTCGCCAAAAATGCTGTTAAAAAATGAGGAGTAGAATATGGATAATTTTAATATAAGCCCAAACTTTACAGTTGACGATATTCACAATTTAAGAATTCAAATTGCCGAGCGTTTCAAAACTATGTCAAAGGAAGAAGCGGAAAAAGATTTTCATCTGCATTATATTGAAGCAAAAAAAGCAATAGAGAGTTTCCGCAAAACAAACAATAAAAAGAGACAGATATGAATTTAAATGCGGAGCATTTTTCTTTTGATTGCAATAATTTTGCCTTAACTTCAGAGCCGTCTTTTGATTTAAGATATGTAAACGGCAAGGCGATGAAGTTAAACCGTTCCAATTTATTAGACCAATACTTTACAAAACCGATAGTCGCTAAAAATCTTTTTAAAAAGGCAAAAGAGATAATAAAAAAATATGAAAACGCTAAATTACAAAAGTTTACTTGGTTAGAGCCGAGCGCCGGAGACGGAGTTTTCTTTAATCTATTGCCTAAAAATAAAAGGATAGGCGTAGATATATCGCCTAAACAAAAAGAAATAATAAAGACAGATTATCTCCAATACAGCCTGCCTAATAAACCTATGATTGTCATCGGCAATCCCCCTTTTGGTCACAGAGGAGTGACGGCGCTAAATTTTATAAATCATTCTCAAGCCGCCCAATATGTGTGCTTTATACTGCCTATGTTTTTTGAAAGTTTAGGAAAGGGTTCTATTAAATACAGAGTAAAAAATTTCAATTTAATTTATAGCGGCAATTTGCCCGGCAATGCTTTTTACTCTGCGGATAAAACAGACATTGACGTAAAATGCATATTTCAAATTTGGAGCAAAAATCATAAAAAAGATTCGCAAGAGTTCAGTTGGTATAATTTTAAAAAAGACAATCCTTTCAGCGCTCTTTTAGATGTCTATACAGTCTCTCTTGCAAAAAATAGAGAATGCGGCAAAGAATGGATTTTTAATAAAAGGGCTGATTACTATTTGGCGTCTACTTTTTACTCATTCAATAAAGTTGTCAAAACTTTTGACGAGGTAAAATACAAAAGCGGCATCGCCATTGTTCTTAAAACAAAAAACAGCGCCGACAGAGAGAAAATAAAAATGCTGTTGGAAACTGCGGATTGGACGCGCTATAGCAGTTTGGCTACAAATTCTTGTTATCACATAGGCAAATCGCATATTTATAATTTGCTGTTGGATAATGGTTTTAATAATTAAAAGATTTGAAATTTCACAACTCATAATTTTCTGAAAAACAAGAGGTTTCTATGAAAAAAGTCTATGCTTTTGAAACAAAATGTTTAGGATGCGGTCTTTGCGAAGTCTATTGCCGGACGGCGCATTCAAAATCAAAAGATATTATAAAGGCTCA
>JAIRQB010000068.1 GCA_031256695.1 Elusimicrobiota bacterium
TTGAACTCTTCTGTTAAGGAATTGCGCTCTAATACAAGGATTATTAAGGCGTCGGGGAGAGTGACTTCTAACTTTTATGAGACAGCCGCAAAATTGAATTTAAATGAAGAAATCGTCAAGACATTTTCAGATATTTTTGCCTGCGATATAGATTTAATGCAAGACAGCGCTTCGGGCGATTACTTTAAAATAATTTTTGAAATGGACTTTATGGATAAAAAGCAATCAAAACAATTCGTCAAAATTATAGCGGCGGAATATAAAACAGCGTTGAAAACTTACAATGCTTTTTATTTTAACCGCGCCGGAGCGGCAAATCTGATGGCGGCGCAAACGCATAGCGCGGCGCAAACACATAGCGCGGCGCAAACACAAGACGCTGATACTGCGCAAATTGATAATGAGGCGCAAACGCATAGCGCTGCGCAAACGCATAGCGCTGCGCAAACACATAGCGCTGCGCAAACGCATAGCGCTGCGCAAACACATAGCGCGGACAATCAAATCAGATATTTCAATTCAGAGGCTAAATCCATTAAAACCGCATATAGGCTTTCGCCTTTTGCTCTAAATTCAGCGCTATATAAATATTTCTTTGACAAAGGCGAAAAACCGATAGACAGAAACATTGAAGAAAATAAAATAATTTATTCTCTTAATTTAAGGATTCCCGTTTTCTCTTTGACAGACGGCTCTGTGATAATGATTCCTCAAAGCGCCCCGCCGCCTTCAAAAAATAAAAATGCCAAAAATGCCGCTCCGCCTAAAACGCCCTCTAATCTTTTGACTATAAAGACATCAGACGGCAATACAATAATTTATGCCTCTATGTCTTCTGTAGAAAAAAATATAAATAAGAATGTAAAAGTAAAACAAGGCGCTCTTTTGGGCTATGCTGAATCAAAATTGGAAATTACAGTAATGAAAGATAATGCCGTTTTAAATTTTTTCAATATGAGGCATTACCCTGAAATGTCTTTGCGCGGAGAAGCAAGGTTGAGGTTTTTAGAGGAGTCTAAAAAATTGTCTGATATTTTGCGGGATATGTAGATAAGAATTAGTTAAAAGTTAAAAGTGAAAAGTGAAAAGTTAATTGAGTTATTTCTTCGGCGCAACAGCGTCGCCAAACAACTCTTAAAAGTTAAGAATTAAGGAAAATGTCATAAAGATGAAAAATGTATTGCTCTTATTAAAAAAATTATACGGAGTAGAAAAATGAACAAAAAACCCAGACATCTTATTTCAATTTATGATTTGTCGGAAAGAGAGATAGAAAAAATAATATCTCTTGCTTTTAAACTTAAAAAAGACAGAAAAATGCTCAATTCCGCTTTAAAGGGAAAGACGCTCGGAATGATTTTTGAAAAACCTTCTACAAGAACTATGACGTCTTTTGCCGCAGGTATGCTTCAATTAGGCGGCAATCCCATCATTTTAAATTCTCAAAATTTACAAATATCAAGAGGCGAAACCATACACGACACCGCTCTTGTCTTTTCAGCATATTTAGACGCTTTAATGATTAGGGCTTTTAGCCATTTAACCGTAAAGGAATTTGCAAAATATTCAAGCATTCCCGTCATAAACGGACTCACTGATGAAGAACACCCCTGCCAAATACTCGGCGATATAATGACAATAATGGAAATGTTTAAAATAAAAAATTTCAGCGCTTTAAAAAAATTAAAAATAGTTTTTTGCGGCGACGGAAATAATGTTGTCAATTCTCTAATGGCTGTTTCCGCTCTTTTAGGACTTCAATTTACAATTCTTTCTCCCGCTCAGTATTTCCCTAAAAAAGATTTGATAGAAAGAGCGCGGCAATACTTTGTTAAGACGGGAGTTCAAATAAATATTTCAGATAAAATAAAAGATATTGAAAACGCCGATGTAGTTTATACTGATGTTTGGACTTCAATGGGTTTTGAAAAAGAGGAGAAAAAAAGAAAAAACGCTTTTAAGCCCTATCAAGTAAATGAAAATCTATTGAAAAAAGCCGCAAATTCCGCAATCGTTTTGCATTGCCTTCCCGCTAAAAGAGGCGAGGAAATTACAGAAGAAATTATGCGGAAATACGAACGCCCCATCTTTACCCAAGCCGAAAACAGGCTCCATATACAAAAATCAATTCTCTCTTTTTTACTCAAATAATATGGAAAAACAAATCATTTTAGCCTCCGCTTCGTCAAGACGAATCTCTTTATTAAAGAAGTGGGGGCTGTCCTTCAAAACGCAGCCTTCCAAAATAAAGGAAAATACCAATCTAAAGCGTCCGCATTCTATCGTCAAAGACTTGTCTTATAAAAAATGCAAAGCAGTGTCAGATAAAAATCCAAATTCTATAGTTTTATCTGCAGACACTTTAGTTGTTTTAGGCAAAATAATTTTAGGAAAGCCGAAAGATAAAAAAGAGTCGGAGAAAATGATAAGGATGTTAAACGGAAGTTTTCACAAAGTATATACGGGGGTCTCTATTATTGACAATACTTGCGGGCGAGAGTCTGTTTTCTACGACTGCGCTCTTATAAAAGCAAGAAAACTGCCTGAAAGCAGTCTTATAAAATTATTTGGAAAACATATTGACAAAGCGGGCGGCTATGCCGTTCAAAACAAAAATGACAACTTTATTGAAAAAATTTACGGAGACTATTATACCGTTGTAGGTCTGCCTTATAAAAAACTGAAGGCAGAACTTAAAAATTTTAAAATCCGCATACAAGACAAAACGCTTTTGCGCAAAGTTGAAAAAACATCTCTTTAATTTTTCAAACTCTCAATTCTTTTGAAATTCTCCCTAAATTATTTTAACCGCTTTTTCTATAGTTTTAACCGCCAAATCTATAGTTGCATTTACATCTTTAATGCTGAAAACAGATACGGGCGAATGTATGTATCTCGTCGGTATGCTTAAAATTCCCGTCAAAATCCCGCCTCTATTTGCATAAATAATAGCGCCGTCAGTCATACCGCCGTCAATAATATCTATTTGATATGGAATATTATTTTCTTTTGCCGCAGATAAAATTAAGTCTCTTGCTTTTTGCGGAACAATAGAACCTCTGCCCGAAGCCTCTATCATAGTAATGCACGCGCCGCCGCCTAATTTTAGAGAGGATTCTTTTTCATCAATTCCCGGAGTGTCCCCGGCTATTGTTGTGTCTATTATTAAGGCAAAGTCCGGGTCTATTTTAAAAGAAGCGGTTTTTGCGCCTTTCAGCCCAACCTCTTCTTGCGCAGTAGCGCAGGCATAAAATTCAGCGTCTAAATTGCCGCTTATTTTTTCCATAATTTTGATTAAGGCATAGCAACTGATTCTGTTGTCTGCCGCCTTTCCATAATACAAATCGCCGTTTAGAATGCCGGCGCTGGGTTCAAAAATTATTTGGTCGCCTATATCTAAAACTTTCAAAACCTCTTCTCTTGAGGAAAGACCTATATCTATAAACATATTTGTATATTTCACAGGCTGTTTGCTCTCTTCTGCGCTCATAAGATGAGGCGGTTTTGCGCCGATAATGCCCGTAATGCTTCCGCTTTTTTTAGAAAGAATTTTAACGGTTTTGCCGAGCAAAATGGAATCGTTTATCCCGCCTATTTTGATGAAATAAATATAGCCTTTTTCAGATATATATTTGACGGCAAACCCTATTTCGTCCATATGAGCGTCTATCATTATTTTCTTTTTTCCGCTCCCTTTTTTGCCTATTACATTGCCTATATTGTCTATTTCAACCGCGTCGCAAGTTTTA
>JAIRQB010000087.1 GCA_031256695.1 Elusimicrobiota bacterium
CGCCGATTATTGCAAGAGGCAGAGCCGTCATAATCACAAATGGAGTGATTATTGACTCGTATAAACTCGCTAAAACCAAGAAAATAAAGAGCAGGGCAAGAGCCGCCGCTATAGCGGCATTTACAACCATTTCGCTCATCAATTCTGCATCCGCTGAAAAAGACGCTGTCACATTAGCCCATTTTTGAGCATTTTCCGGTTTGGCTTTTTCTTCTTCAAAAAGTTTAAACGCTTCTTGTTGAATAGGACCGGAAGTGCCGCCTTCCAATAAATTCCCCTCAACTGTTATATAGCGGGTCTTATCTTTTCTATAAATTGTATTAGGCGCTGAAGTTTCAAGCGCTTTTGCCACATTGGCAATAGGCATCATTTTGCCGTTTGTGTTAAAAATATAGGTGTCTCTCAAATCGCCTTCTATATCTTTTTGAGAGTCGGGCAATTGCACTCTTATATCGTATTCATTGCCTTCTACTCTATATTTGGCAGGGGTAGCGCCGTCTATCATATAACGGATTTCTGTCCCCGCATCAACGGAATTTACTCCAAAACGCTCCATCAAGAGTTTATTTACATAAAGCCTAATCTCAGGTTTTCCTTTATCATAATTTGAATGAATGTCGGTAAGATATGGAATTTCCTCAAAACGCCTCATCAAAGTTCTTGAGACATCGTATAGAGTGTCTAAATCCGCCCCTCTGAGTTCCATTACCAAAGCGCTGTCTGAATTCATACCGCTTCCGGCTTTTATAGCGAAATCCATATTTCCTTTAAATCTATCGTTTAATCTCTTTCTCAAATTGTCTTTCATTGTCGCCGCGCCGATTTTCCTCTGTTTAGAGTCAACCATAGTGACATTGAAACTTGCCATATTAGAGCCGCTCTGTATCCAGCCGCCGCCTATATTTGTAGTCACTTGTTCTATTGTCTCTTCTTCCATAAGCATTTTTTCTATCTCTTTGGCATAAATATCCATCTGCTCTATAGAAGTGCCGGGTTTTCCCGTAGCGTCTATGCTAAATTCTCCCGTTTCAGAATTAGGCATAAAATTCATAGTCAAATGCTGTTTAGCCAAAACTACCGTAAAAATAAAGATAGCGGCTGAAAAGGCTATCGCTAAAAGACGAAAACGGTTCTTGCGGGCTATTTTGGTAATGATTTTATTATAGACAGCCAACACTATCGCAAATGCTTTTTCAAACCACCCGACAGTGAGCGCTCTAAAAACTTTCACTATCACACGCAAAATATCTCTAAAAAATCCCGTCTTTTTCTCATTTTCAGCAACTTCTTCGTGAGTAGGAATTATATAAGCGGAAAGCATCGGCGCTATAGTTAAAGCGTCAAGTATTGAAATAGTCATAGCAAAAACTATAGTTAGCCCGAATTCTCTAAAAAACTTGCCCGCAAGACCTCCCATAAAAGCGACCGGTCCAAAAACAGCAATCACTGCGGCAGTTGTGGCTATGACGGCAAAAGTCACTTCCTTTGTGCCGTCAATGGCGGCAAGGATTGGATTTTTGCCTTTTTGATAATGCCTAAATATATTTTCTCTAACCACTATAGCGTCGTCTATCAAAAGCCCTACGGCAAGGGACAGAGACATAAGAGAAAATACATTTAAACTAAAACCAAATAGATTCATAAAAAGAAAAGCGCCTATTAAACTGTTAGGCAGAGCCAGAGCAGTTATAAAAGTAGAGCGCCAAGAACCTAAAAAGAAATACACAACTATTATGGCAAGGACAATCCCTTCAATAATTGTCTGTTGGACATCGCTTAAATTGTTTCTGACCGCTTTTGCATTGTCAAAAACCATAGTAAGTTGCGGCTTGCCCGGCGCATTTTCATATTTTTTATTTAATACAGCCATTCTCTTGGCAAGTCCGTTAGAAATATCTACATCATTTGATTTTGATTGTTTAAAAGCCAAAAGCAAAAGAGAATTTTCAGAAATAATTTTGCCGTCCGCTTCTCTAAAGGTCAGACGCCCTATGCTTTTAGTTTTCTCTCTTGAATCAATCACTTTGGCTATATCTTTAATTTTTACAGGAATATCATTGCCTACAAAATTTACTACAACCTCTCCTATTTCCTTATAGTCGGCAAATTCGCCCATAGTTCTATAAGATGTTTCAACAGGTCCTCTGTCAACGCTTCCCGATGGAACATTTAAACTGTTTTGCTTAATTTTTCCCGCTATGGCGGATAAACTTAAGTTGTATTCTTTCAATTTGCTTTTATCTACATCTACGTGGATTTCTCTTTTTGCCCCGCCCGCTATAGTGACTTGAGAGACGCCTTTGACTTGAGCCAATTCATTAGACATTGTGGCGTCTGCAAAATCGTATAAATCTTCAGGCGACATATCTGCTTTTAGAGAAAAACCGACAAGAGGAGCAGAATCCATATTCATTTTCATAACGGTAGGATATTCTACGTCGTCAGGCAGATAGGGCATAATCATTCCTATTCTATCTCTCGTCTCTTGAGCGGCGATGTCGCCGTCTTTGCTGAGTTCAAATTCTGCAAAAACGACGGATACGCTCTCTTGATTTATAGAATAAATGTGTTTTACGCCCGCAATGCCGCTCATAGTGTCTTCTATGCGTTTTGTGACTTGCTGTTCTATTTCCTCAACGCCTGCGCCTTCATATGTAGTCATAACTAAAACATATGGAAATTCCACATCCGGAAACATACGGACGCTCATCTTTGTATAAGAAAGAACGCCGAGCGTTAATACAATCATTAGGATTGCAATTATGAATGTGGGTCTTTTTATTGATACTTGTCCTAAACTCATTTTCTACTCCTTTTATTTATATTTAAATGCAAATGTCTTTTGTCTTACCGCTTAAGTTGCTGCGAAAGTCTTGCTTCAGATGCTAATTACGCATAACTCTTAACTTTTAATTGCCTTTATTTTGCATTTCACATTTTTTCCGTCAAAAACTATGCCTAATAAAATTATTTCTTTGCCGAGATACTTCTCATAGTATTTCTTGTCTTTTATTTGCTTAAAAGCCTCTTTCAACAAAGTTGCGGCAGGTTTTTTTATGCTGTGTTTTACCTCAGTAATTATTGCCTTTTGCCCTAATGATAAAACAGCGTCTATGCGCCCCAAATTTGTCATCTGCTCCGCGTCTATATCAAAATTCATCAATTTCATTAAAACTATAAAAATTGAATGATAATACGCTTCTTTTTTTATGCGCAATGGATATGGAATATGCGCAAATAGAGACAATAAAGCCCTCTCTATCAGCCCCTCATCGCAAGACTTTATTCCATCGCATATATCGTCGGCTATGCCTTGTATTTTGTCTTTGGGCTTTTCTACAAAGTAAGACAAAATTTCCTCTGAAAAAGATTTGCGGACTTCATAATTCGGCATTCCTAAAACATATTTTGGGTCATCTGTATTTAATACTGCGCTTTTTATCGTCAAATAACCCGTCTGAAATAATAGAGGCAATCTGCTGTCATTAAAACGCGAGGGGTCATAACTTTTAAAGGCTGTCCCGGAAAGAGGACGGGTTTGATAAGCGTCTTTTATGCCGTCTATGCCGTCTTTCTTTATCATCTCTATCAAAAATGTCGGCGTCCCCGTGCCAAACCAATAATTCGCAAATTCCTGTTTGTCAAAAAACAATAGCGTTGAATAGGGATTGTAGACGCTGACTTTCCCGTTCCAAGCATAGCCGTCATAATGTTTTTTTATGCCGTCTAACAATTCTTGCCTTGTATAATTTAATTCTTGAGCCGTCCTCTCTATATGCTCTGCAAAAATGCTTTCTAATTCTTCTTGCGTGTATCCGCAAATTGAAGCGTATCTTTTGTCTAAACTGATGTCGTTTAAATTATTCAGCGCCGAAAAAACTGAAAGCCCTGCAAATTTTGAAATGCCCGTCAAAAAAACAAATTTGAGATGGTCGTCATTTGCTTTGATTACTTGATAAAAATCGTGCAATGTTTTTTTATTGGATTGCGCTAATTCATTGTCTTCAATTACGTCTAAAATAGGCTTGTCGTATTCATCTATCAAAAGGACAACAGTTCTGCCTGTTTTTTGATGCGTTTTTCGCATCAATTCTGAAAATTGATTGGTTGGGTCTGTATTTTCAAGATTTATTCCAAATTTCTCGGCATTTATGTTGAGATTTCTTAACAAAGTATTGTTTAACAATTCAGACGACCTATAAGCGCCGCCGCCGAAATCTATCCTAATTACGGGATTTGCCTCTTCCCAATTCCACTTATCGTAAATGAAAAGCCCTTCAAAAATCTTTTTATTTCCGCTAAACAATTCGTCCATTGTTGAAATTAAAAGAGATTTGCCGAAACGCCGCGGGCGGGAAAGAAAATAAAACTTTCCGCTTGTTATCAGATTGTAAATATACTCTGTTTTATCAACGTATAAATAATTGTTTGGATTAGTCCGCAAATCTAAAAATGATTGGACGCCGATTGGTAAGTTTTTCATCTTATATATCCTTGAATACTCTAAAAGTTATGAGTTATGACCATAAAAGCAAGGCTTTAGCAAAATTGCCGTTTTAACTGTCGTCTTTTTATCGGAATTTACCTTACTGCTTATGTCAATTTGAGTTGTTGCGAATGTCTTGCTTCAGATGCTCATTGAGCGGCAATAACATATATAGCGAAAGCCGCTACCTGTTGATATAAAAGAAGGGGGCGCTTTCATAAATAGTAATCAACTCAATTATTGTTGAATAAACATTTAAAGCGGCATCGTCTAAATCCTGCTCGCCTTGTATGACGTCATTTGTAGTTGTCCGCCCTCTTCTTAAAAGCCTCTGATTTTCCTCATATCTTTGCTGTTGCAATGTCTTTAACTCTTGAGCCAAAGCAAGCCTTAAAGTAGCGCCTTCCCATTGGTCTAAATACTTTTGCCAATCGTCTCTTTCTTGGATAATTGCCGC
>JAIRQB010000090.1 GCA_031256695.1 Elusimicrobiota bacterium
ACGGTTTTTCTTTCTTCTATCGCTAGCGCTAACGCATAGCGGCATCGTTGGTTTACTTTGCGGCGTGCGCTAACCCATAGCGCCGCGCAATCCCTGTTCGCCGTTTGCCATCGTTGTCATTCTCGCGCGGAGCGCGGGAATCCATTTTGCCGTTTTCAGAGCCGTTTTCGTCGTTGTCATTCTCGCGGAGCGCGGGAATCCATTTTAAACAAAAGCAAAAAGCAGAAGACTTGGTGTTATTTGCGTCGTGCGCAATTCTGACAGAGACAAGTGCGCTGCACGGTTTGGATAGAAACTAACGCTTGCGCAAACGCATAGCGCTATCGTTGGTGTCATTTGCGGCGTGCGCGAACACATAGCGCCGCGCAATCCCTGTTCGCCGTTTGCCATCGTTGTCATTCTCGCGCGGAGCGCGGGAATCCATTTTGCCGTTTCTAAACTGCCGTTTTCCTCAACTTTTAACTCTCTTGTATTGTTTGGGTAAACAGGGATTCCCGCCTTCTTGAGTTGCCTTATTTATAGAGGGCAACTCGGGAATGACACCCGAGGTTTGGGCTTTGACAGCGCTTTGCGCGCGTTGCAATGACACCCGGGATTTCGGCAATGTCTAATTTTTAATTCCTGAAGCCTTATCTATTTCTTTCATTAAATCATCGGTCTTTTGGAGGGATATTATTATTTTTTGATAATTTTCAATTTCTTCAAAAGACAAAATCCGCCCTTTGCGGTCTTTTAAATATTTTTGAGCGGGCTGATAATTGCCTATATAAAAATTCCAAACTGCCGATGGGACATTTTCAAAATACTGCTCTTTATTTATATAGACATTTCCAGCGAGCATTTCACATCTGTCAACAAGAGCATCGCCCGGAATTGGGAAAGCGGCTAAAGATTCAGAAGGCTCTATCTCAAGTAATAAATGGCATTTTCTCAAACGCGCTCCAAGCGCGCAAAGAGAGCGAAAAGTTTGAATGCCTTTTGGATATGGAATGCGCGGGAAATCTGTCTTTAAAAATGCTCTGTATTTTTGACGGTAATTTGGGCTGTGAAGAATTGCATAAATATAATCAAGCAAATCAGTTGGGTAAAAAACTTCTGCCGCCGCGGTTTTAGTCTTTCCTGTCGCAGAAGATTGAAAAATATCGCCGCCAATTCCTGCATCAAAAGTCAAATTTAAACCTGATTCTATTTTAGAGATAATTTCTGATTTCAAATTTGGAATTCTCTCATTGTTTTCATCATAAATGTATAGAGGAAAGGTATAACAACCTCCTCCTAAAAAGTGTTTGTCAGAAATTTTATTTGTAATAAAAACATCTTTATACGGCATATCCTTATTGCCCATTATGCGTTCAGCGAGCAGTCCTATATTATCGCCTTTTAAATAGTTTTTCATTGTCTTGAACCTGTCCCTGCCAATACAATGGAATCCTTTGCTATTTCCCGTGTAATATGTCCATCTTATATCAAAAGGGCGATAGCAAATTTTTGTAATTTTATTCTCATCAAAACCTGAAGTTTTTAAATCTCTCTGAGCGCCTGCCGCGCTCCAATCGCGAACGTCTTTGCCTAAATTGTATTTTGCTCTTATTTCCTCTGCATCTAAATTCCCAAAATCTTTTATAGTTTCAATCATTTCTTCCTTTGAAAATTGTATTGCTAAATCATCTCTGCCTGTCGCTATGCCTACTGAATTCAATATAAAGAGTTCGGCAATACTAAAGTTTTCATTGTATTCATCAGACAAAGAGAAGTCTTTTGGAACAAAGAAAAAGTAAGGCTCTTTATTTTCAATTTGAGTCCATTTTATTTTGTCTATTTCTTGATTTTGCAAAAAATTCATTTTGCTTTTGCGGCTTCCGTATAAATCAGAGTAATAGACTTTGGCGAGAGCGCCCGGGGTTTTGGCATTGACGCCATTGCCGTTGCCTTTTGCCGTTTCTAAAATGTTGTTTTCCTCAATTTTTAACTTTTCACTTTCAACTTTTAACTCTCTTGTATTGTTTGGGTAAACTGGGATTGCGGCTTCCGCCGCAATGACACCCGGGGTTTTGGCATTGTTGCCATCGCCGCCGTCTTTTGCCATTTCTAAAATGTTGTTTTCCTCAACTTTTAACTTTTCACTTTCAACTTTTAACTCTTTTATAAAAATATTTATTGAAACTCCTTGCTGTATGTCAAAGATATTTTCATCGGCTGAGCCGTCGGGCGAGCGCTCTTTTCTTTTTGAATTTCCGTGTAAATTCAAAACATAAATTTTGTCAAAAGACTTCAATAGACTATAACGCATACCTCTAAAAGTTGGATTGTCTAAAAAAGCGTGATTATTGATAAAAGCAAGTATGCCGCAATTATTTTTATCTATAAAATCTTGCCCCAAACGGATAAATTTAACGTAGTCGTCATTTATCCCTTTAGAGTTTTTTTCTTTTAATTTCACTCCGCTCGGCTCTTTTTTATATTCGTCTAAAAAATGAGCGTCTGTTTTATTTGAACTCTCGCCTGAATAAGGCGGATTTCCAACAATTACCATTACGGGAGTATCTTTTTTTATTTTATTTGCTTCCGCTCCTTCGTC
This sequence comes from Elusimicrobiota bacterium, assembly GCA_031256695.1. GTDB lineage: Bacteria > Elusimicrobiota > Endomicrobiia > Endomicrobiales > Endomicrobiaceae > JAIRQB01. Next base: position 2,579 of record JAIRQB010000090.1, read on the forward strand.
AGAGAGCCAAAAAGCAAAAGGATAATCTTGAGTGTTTTTCTTTGGAGTTTCAAGACTATTAGTAAGATAAATGCGCAGGCGCTCTTGTTGATTGAAATGAAATCCCGTCTCTTTTAATTTCATATCAAGTTTAAAGTGAGCCATAGAATAAGACGCCATCAAAATTTCAAAACCGTTTAAGCGCGGCAATAAATGCTCTCTCGCATAATCCGTCCACTTTCCTTTTTGTTTTTGGAATTTGCCGTAAATCTTGTCAATTATTTCAGCAAGAAAAGCGCCTGTGCCTGCGGCGGGGTCTAAAATTTGGACGCGGTGAAATTCAATTTCTTTTGTTTTTATTTTAAAGTCAATTTTATCTTTGAGTTTTCTTTCCTGCTGAATTTTTGCCGATTGTTCTTGAGTCAATTCAGATTCTTCTCTGGTTTCAATAATTCTCTTTACCTTTGAATTATCTGCAAGACCTTTTTGAAGTGAAAAATCAGTTTTTAAAATGCCGTCTATTGCTTTTACTATAAAATGGACGGCGGGAGCGGGCGTATAATAAACTCCTCTTGTTTTACGCAGACTGGGATTATATTGACTGAGAAAAGTTTCATAAAAATGAATATAGGGGTCGCTTTGAGCGGCGTGAAATTCTTTTAAAATCTCTCCAATATCTGCGGCATTGAAAAGAGAAATTAAATCATCTATTAGCCACTTTATGCCTTCCTCTAAATCTTCCGAAATGTATTTAAAAAATTTGCGCAAAAACGGATTTGATTTAGGTATTAAATCAGCGGCTCTCTGTCTATTGAATTTTTGACCAGATTCCGGGTTTTCAGCATCGTTTAATTTTGCCGCAAAAATGCCGTAGCA